>NZ_JAFNNR010000005.1:0-263619 GCF_026536645.1 Gilliamella sp. B3801 | reverse complement strand
TGATGTTAAGGCGTTTTTTTATGATTAACTCCCAAAAACTGTTACTTCGTCCATCAAGCAGATGATAAAAAATACCATCGTCATAATTGATTAAGTTCTCCCATAATGCTATTTGTATTGGGTTCGTCACGCCACCTATACATGTAAAATCAATGATTGCCAAAAAATCTGAAAGATAACCTACATGGTTGTTAGAGCAATTTGTATCACACTCTATTAACCAAAATTTGCAATCATTAAATTGACTCATTTTGTCCGGAGTATGTTTTGACAAGAATGGAAATCCCAATAACCATAGCAAATAATACAAATAGTCCTGCGAAAAGTGATTAATCGAACTGATTATAGCGTTATATCTGTTTTTTTCTAAATTGGTAAATTGAGTTTCAGCACCCGGTTTTAATAGCTTTTCATATTTTTCCAAATGTTTGCTGGTTCTCATTAAAGCATCGAGTTCGGCACGACCATTTATTATGCTGTTATGTTTAAAAGCTTTGACATCGAAATATTCAGCTTTTTTAAAAAAACCATCCTTTTTATTAATTTTTTTCAGATGGTTAATTTTTTCTTCAGCTGTCATCGGAACTTCAAAATATCCCTTTGATAGTAAGTATTCTGTTTTTGGCCAAACACTAGTTTGCCTGTTAATTCCTATCCTGGATTCTGATATATAGTCATACTCTAGCTCTTCTCGTGCTTTTGATAATTCTATTGCTTTGATTTGATTGCGATATTCATTTATCAATGATAACGTTTTACGTTTATGCAGTGTTTTTTCTCTAAAATAATCTGCATTTACTCCCGCAGCCAAAGTCGCATTGTAATAGTAATTATAATCTTGGCTTATCATTATGTTATTTGAATTTGGGGTATTTTTGGGTTGATTGACATTTTCATCATTTTCATCTTCATGACTTGGTATATCCACACGTTTAGATCCCAAGATTTTATTGAAATGTTCATCAATTTTTTGGTTATAAATCTCTTCGGATTTGATCACCAGTTGCGCTATGGGCTCAATCCTTAATTGTCGTTGTAAGCTCAGTTCTTCCGCTATACCAAACGTATCTTCCAGAACCACAACAGGGACTTTGTATTCACGCGTTTGTTCTAATTTCTCAATTTGCGCATCTAAGACAAAGCTTGTCGCTAAAAACTCTTTATTATTTGCGTTTGACCTGTCTCGTAATGAGTTAAATTTGTGGGCTGTGATAAAGTTTTTCGAACTTAACAAACGTTTTTTACCGTCATGTGTGATGATAAATCGTGGATCAGCAGCCAGCTCTAATAATGAATTATCGGATTTGAGTTTTTGAAACTCAAAACTTCGCTTGCCCCCGTCAGTTAATTTGCTTGGATCTTTGTATGCTTCTTGATTCAGGTTAATTTTAGTAAAACGTTTAATCGCTTTTTCTAAACGAATATCTATCTCAAAATGTTCTTTTGTCGAAGAATCACCGGTTGTCGAAGAAGATCTTTTTCTAGAAGGTACTTCAATTGTGATCGACGATTCATTCATTAATTTTAGGTATTTTTCTATTGTACTGTTTTTACCTTGAGACCAGGCTCGACGAGTGTAAGCAATGTAGGCTTCGCCTTCATATATTGAGGTGTCAATATTGATAAAAGAACCGGGTATATGGTGATTGCCGTCTTTGGTACAACTTTCTGGGATCTCTTTAATGTTTCGCTCTTTTAAGTCAGTAATGGTTTTATGGCGAAATACGCCTGAAGGCGTCACTTCATATCCTAAAAACTCCCACCCTTTCGTTTTATGTTTGACTAAGATATAAACGTAACCCACGCGTAAGGTTCGATAGACATATTTGTGGGTGACTAAATCAATGGGTGGCTCTCGATTGTCTTCCAATAATTTAATGGTTTCACCCATTTTTTGGGCTAAGTTGAAATTTTTACTAATCGGCGCTTTTCTGACCAGAAAAATGGGAAATCCTTGACGTTCGCAAACGCCACAACCACCATTTGCTAAAGCTGAACGAGAATCTTTGCCATCCTTGTTTGCTTCAGCATAAATAATGCGATCTTCGAGTTCAGCGGCTTGCTCTTCTTTTTGTTTTTGAAGTTGTTCTTCTTTTGTGGTTTTGGTGGTTGTATGCTTTTCCATTTAATTCATTCCAATTTTTTTTAATATTCCTTTTAACTCAACTTGGTGTGAGTTATTTCCGTGTGATAAATATAAAAATATTTATTTTGCGATATTTTGAATAAGATATTGTTAAAATTGAAGCGATGAGTGTGAAGTTTACAATGTGGCAGGTTTTTACCTATTAATATATCTGACCTTAAGGCAAGATATTATGATTTATTTTGTATTCACAAATTAAGCTTAATTGATTTAATATTAGTTAAAAAATCAATAATCTAAAAATTTTTCTAGTTTTTCAGTTACTGCTTTCAAATTTATACAATTTTATATTTTAAATATTCTTTAAAAATTGTTAACAATATCTAAACGTAAAATTACCCTTTTTTTGAACATTTTGCAATAGTTAATTTTAAAGAGTAACACTATGAAAATTCATTAAATTTAAATGCAGTAACCTAGTTAAGTCTTATTTTCCAATACAAAACGAACTGAAGATACGACCTAATAAATCATCTGAAGTGAATTCACCAGTGATTTCGCTTAGCGCTTCTTGGGCAAGTCTGAGTTCTTCGGCAAGAAGTTCACCAGCATGGAAAGCCGTCAGTTGGTACTTACCATTGTTGAGGTGTTCTGACGCTTTTTCGAGTGCTTGCAGGTGTCGTCGACGTGCTAAAAAGCCGCCTTCAGTACTACTGGTAAAACCCATGGCTTGTTTTAAGTGATCACGAAGTAACGTTACCCCTTCCCCTGTTCGTGCAGAAAGTTGGATAAGTGAGTAACCATTGACTTGATTGTAACCTAATGCTTCACCAGTTAAATCTGCTTTGTTGCGTATGACTGTAACAGGCATATTTTTGGGTAGCCGTTCTATAAATTCTGGCCATAACTTTTCGGGATTGGTTTCGGTTGTGGTGGTGCTATCGACCATAAATAGTACCCTATCTGCTTGTTCAATTTCTTGCCAAGCTCGTTCAATACCAATGCGTTCAACTTCGTCACTGGCATCACGTAAACCCGCAGTATCAATAATATGTAGGGGCATACCATCGATATGAATATGTTCACGTAATACGTCACGCGTTGTGCCTGCAATATCGGTAACAATCGCCGCATCACGACCCGCCAACGCATTAAGTAAGCTTGATTTACCGGCATTTGGACGACCAGC
The DNA here is from genome assembly GCF_026536645.1 of Gilliamella sp. B3801. Taxonomy (NCBI): domain Bacteria; kingdom Pseudomonadati; phylum Pseudomonadota; class Gammaproteobacteria; order Orbales; family Orbaceae; genus Gilliamella; species Gilliamella sp. B3801. Next base: position 260,344 of record NZ_JAFNNR010000005.1, on the reverse strand, counting down.
TATCACCACTTTCATCCCTTCTCGTAACAGTGAGCCTTGTTTTGCTTCTTGGCGAACTTCGTTTAAGCGAGTAATCACTTCATTAAGTTGTGCTTCTATTTTGCCATCTGATAAAAAGTCGATCTCTTCTTCAGGAAAGTCTATTGCGGCTTCGGTAAAAATGCGTAAATGAATTAATGATTCAACCAATTCATTAATTTTTTTCGAAAACACGCCTTGCAAAGATGAAATCGCTGATTTTGCAGCTTGCTCAGAACTTGCATCAATTAAATCGGCTATGGCTTCGGCTTGGGCTAAATCTAATTTATCATTCAAAAAAGCACGCTCTGAAAATTCACCCGGCTTTGCAATACGGACGTTAGCAATCTCTAATACCCGTTTTAAAAGCAAATCTAAAATGACAGGCCCACCATGCCCTTGTAACTCTAGTACATCTTCGCCCGTAAAAGAGTGAGGATTAGGAAAAAATAGCGCTATTCCTTCGTCTAAGGTTGTGCCGTCAGAAGCTAAAAAAGGAAGATACTCCGCATAGCGAGGTTTTGGTATTTTACCGAGTATCGCTTGCGCAACGGTTTGCGCCTGTGGCCCCGAAATTCGCAAAATGCCCACACCACCTCGACCGGGTGGCGTTGCTTGTGCAACAATGGTATCTGTTTTCATATATGTTTGTAGCTGATTTAAATTTGAATGCCTAATAATAGCATGGACGCACGGCAAAAACAGTAGTGACTATGGGTTTTGCCGTTATTCATTGATTATTTAAGTGATAGAATCAGTCGGCTGATTATTCATCTTTCTTTGGATGATCGAATAACCAAGAATTTGCCAATGCTAGGGGTTCTCGGATTAATGCGACATATTTTTCTTCATTTCCCCACCCTAATGGTGCCGATAAACCTGATATTTCGTTAAAGCCTGAACGTTTAGCCAGCATTAGCGAACGCAGCATATGAAAATCATTAGTTACCACAACTGTCTTGCCTAACGGCAATACACGATTGGCATACACAAATTGTTGAGCTGTTCGCGTCGATTTATCTTCTTGGTATACCCGTTTTGGATCAATACCTTTATTAATTAGATATTGTGCCATCACACTTGCTTCGGTCGCCGACTCATTATTACCTTGTCCCCCACACACAACAACTTTCGTTCGTGGATTACGTTGTAAATAATCGTAGGCAACATCTAATCGTTGGGCTAAGGTGTAATGAGGAACAGCAGGCTTACCTACAACAAGTGCGCCTAATACAACTAAGGTGTCGGCATCTGGCGCTGGCTTTTGTTTAGAATAAAGATAAATAACGATGTTAGTGATAACAAAATAAGTCAAGATTAACGCTAAGCCATACTTAAATAATTTGGCGATCATTTCTTTTAACTCCTATTTTTTATAACAATGTTCAAAATGGTCATTGACTAATCCCATTGATTGCATAAAAGCGTAACAAATTGTTGACCCAACAAAAGAAAAGCCTCGTTTTTTTAATGCCTTTGATAGTTTATCAGATATATCGGTACTGACAGGCACTTCACTAAGGTCTTTGTAGTGATTGATAATTGGTTTACCGTCGACAAAAGACCAAATAAATGTCGAAAAATCTTCATTATTACTTTTCATTGTTAGATAAGCTTGTGCATTTTTTATAATACTATTTAGTTTTAATCGATTTCGAATCAGTCCTTTGTTTTCGAGTAAACGTTCAACATCTTTTTGGGTTAACGTAATAATTTTTTCAGGGTTAAAATCAAAAAAACAGCGCCGATATTCTTCACGTTTTTTCAATACCGTGATCCAAGATAATCCTGCTTGTTGTCCTTCTAAACAGATTTTTTCAAATAATTTTAGACTATCATACTGGGCAATTCCCCATTCGTTGTCGTGATAATTTATGTATAAAGGATCGTTTGAAACCCAGTCACAGCGTATTATTGTTTTAGTCATCATCCCCAAATTCATCCTTAGTTAAAATAGTTTATTGATAGTACAACATAAAATAATTAAATGTTTTAATTATTATAAATCAAATGTTCAGTTTTACCGCATTCATTAAATTTTTTTATGATGAAATTAAATACAATTTTTTATGGCAGAATGTTATTTTTATAACAAGTTTTAGTTATAAAAGAGTCATTTTCTTTATTTTCTATTTTATATTAACCATACAATTAAGGTTTTTTCATGAGTCAATCTGAAATTAACGCAGAATGGCAGCCTGCTGCAAGGCCATTAAACAGTAAAGATTTAAAAACATTAGTTTTGTCTTCTTTGGGGGGAACGTTAGAATTTTATGATTTTGTCATCTATGCCCTGTATATCGATACGATTGTCAAACCTCTTTTTTTACCTCATACGTTATCACCTTTAACATTAGATCTTTTTGCATGGGGAATTTTTGCTGCTGGCTACTTGGTTCGCCCTGTTGGCGGTATCATTATGGCTCATTTTGGCGATAAAGTCGGTCGCAAAAAAATGTTCACACTTAGCGTGGCAATGATGGCTTTACCCACATTTATTATTGGTATTTTACCCACCTACGAAACCATTGGAATTTTTGCACCGTTGTTATTATTAGTGATGCGTATGTTGCAAGGAGCAGCCATTGGCGGTGAAATGCCGGGCGCTTGGGTTTTTATTGCTGAACACGTGCCAAAACAACGTTATGGCTTTGGTGTCGGAACCTTAACTTCGGGTATTACTGGAGGTATTTTACTTGGTTTTATTGTGACCATTATTATTGATCTTTGTTTTAGCCACCAAAATATTTTAGATTATGCTTGGCGGATCCCTTTTATTGTTGGTGGTATTTTTGGTGTCATTTCGGTTTATTTGCGTCGGTTTTTATCCGAAACCCCTATTTTCAAAGAATTAGCTGCCCGTAAGGCAATTGAAAAAAATATTCCTGTCATCTCTGTTTTAAAAAATCATAAAACGGCATGTTTGATTGTAGCACTTTTAACTTGGTCATTATCCACTGCGATTATGGTGGGTATCTTAATAACGCCTGGTCGTATTGTTGGTGGGATGTATCATTTTGCTAATCTGGATTGGCGAATTGGTGGTTGTATTGCAGCATTAACCTTAACTATCGGTTGTGTTATTTCTGGTTGGTTAGAAGACAAACTGGGGACAACAAAAACAGTGATCATAACATGGGGTGGTTTAGCTGTGATGAGTATCTATTTTTATAGTACTTTGTCACCAACAATTTCACTTACTGAATTATATTTAACTTGGGCAATATTTGGTTTATTTATTGGCGCTGTCGCCATGACACCAATCATTGGTACAAGAACTTTTCCACCTGCGATTCGTTATTCGGGTTTATCGTTTTCTTATAATTTAGCCTACGCTTTATTTAGTGCCATTACACCGACTTTAACAATTTATCTTTTAAGCCCCGACCATTTACTGGGTCAATATAGTTATCTTGGTGCAGGTATTTATATCTCGTTTGTCGCGTTAATTGCAGTTGCGGTGGGTTTTTATCCGTTAGCAAAAAAAGGTTGGTCAAATAAACCCAATAATAAATAATTCTATCAATAAAAAAGCAGGATGTTTCCTGCTTTTTTATTCTATTTTAAATCCAGACAAATCGACATTTACCGCATGGTGACAAATTCTTCTGCGGCGGTTGGATGAATGGCTATGGTGTTATCAAAATCTTTTTTGGTTGCGCCCATTTTGAGTGCTACCGCAAAACCTTGTAATATTTCATCCATACCATAACCGATACCATGAATACCGATAATTTTTTCTTCATCACCAACACAGACTAATTTCATTCGACAAGGTTGGCGATGCTGTGTTACAGCTGTATACATCGCGGTAAAAGTTGATTTATAGACTTTAACGTTTTCTTGTCCATATTGCAAAATCGCTTCAGGTTCTGTTAATCCAACAGTACCAATTGCAGGATGCGTAAAGACAACAGTTGGAATATTGTTATAATCTAGATGTTCATCAGGTTTATTATTAAATAACCGTTCAGATAAACGACGTCCTGCAGCCACAGCAACAGGGGTTAGGGCTGTTGCGCCTGTATCATCGCCAACCGAGTAAACACCGGCAACATTAGTGTTTTGGTACTTGTCTACAACAATAAATCCATTATCGTTAACCTTAATACCAGCCGCTGCTAAATTCATATTTTGTGTTGCGGGTTCACGACCAATTGCCCAAATTAGACAATCAACAGTATAACTTTCTCCATTTTCAAGGTGTAATGTTAACGAGTTATCACTATTTTTAGTCACTGATTTTGGTATCGCAAACGTGTGGAGTTGTTGACCTTCGCTGGCTATGACTTCCATTAAGGTTTCAATAATGAGTGGATCAAAACTGCGTAATGGTGTCGCTTGGCGTATAAATTGATGAGTTTGAGAACCTAATGAATGTAATACGCTGGCTATTTCACAAGCAATATACCCTGCCCCCACGACAGCTACACGTTTAGGTAAAGCTTTGAGCGCAAAAAAACCATCCGATGTAATACCATGTTCCGCACCAGGAATATTTGGTATACTCGGTTTTCCACCAACCGCTATTAATATGTGATCGGCGGTATATTGTTCGCCATTAACGTCAATAGTGTGAGAATCAACAAATTTGGCATAACCATAAATGACATCAACTTTATTATTAGTTAGTACACGGTCATAAGATTGATGTATTCGGTCGATGTAGGCGTTTCGGCTAGCCAGTAGTTTATCCCAACTAAATTGATTGATAGTCGTATCGAATCCATAATCAGAACCATAATGATTGATTGCTTCAGCAATTTGAGCGCCATACCACATGATTTTTTTGGGCACACAACCCACGTTCACGCAAGTCCCACCTAAAGATTTTGCTTCGATGATTGCGCATTTTTTGCCATATGAAGCCGCTCGGTTTACCGATGCAATGCCACCACTACCACCACCGATTGCAATATAATCATAATGTTTAGTCATTAAATTTCCTTCGTGCTGATTACTAAAATTAGCTATTAGCTTTGCATAAAGTGAAAAATAAAAAAAGTATTTATTTTAAAATTTAATAATAGTTATTAACGATTAATAATTACAATTAGTAGATTTTTATTTAATAAATCATTTCTCTAATGGGTTAATTTTTAATAATAATTTATTGGTTTTAAATGATTTTTTAACAGCGTTGTTTCCCAGTTATTGTGATAGTTTTTTTAGTAATACATAAAAATATCAAAACTTAGGGGTATGTTAAAGCGTTCGTTTTTTGTCGGTATTGGTCGATGCCGCCCTTAGGATCGGTTTGTAGAAGGGACAAGTGTTCCCATTGTTGACGTAATTTTATGCCAGTCTCAATATTTGTATTTTTGTGCTTTCTTTGCTTGCATCAAAGCCAGTATTTATTGTGTTTGTTATTCATTATTTTCGTCTTCATCATGTTTACGGGGTTGATAAAAACGGGCGAAAAAAGTCCCAATTTCGAAAAGTAAACAAATTGGTATCGCTAATAATATTTGTGAAAACACATCAGGTGGGGTTACAAACATAGCAACGGCAAACACAGCCACAATGATGTAAGGTCTTTTTTTCCGTAAACTTTTTGGTGTGGTCACGCCAGTCCAACAGAGTAGTATAATGGCGACAGGGACTTCAAAAGCAAATCCGAATACCACAAATAACGTCATAACAAAATCAAGATATTTGGTGATATCGGTATTGATTGCAACATCAATCGGTGCTGTGTGGATAAAAAAGTAAAATGCAAGTGGGAATACCACAAAATAAGCAAAAGCAATACCTATATAAAATAACACTGTGCTTGATATAATCAGTGGCACGACTAAACGTTTTTCATTTTGATATAACGCGGGTGCAACAAATCCCCACACTTGATAAAGTACATAGGGAATAGAAATAAATATCGCCACCACTGCCGTTAATTTAATGGGTGTAAAAAAAGGAGCTGCGATATCAGTTGCAATCATGCTACTACCTGTAGGTAATTGACTAATTAACGGATTAGCAACGATGTGATAAATATCATTAGAAAAGTAAAGTAGACAAATTAAAACCAATAAAATGCAGATAATACAACGTAAAAGTCGTGTTCTGAGTTCAACAAGGTGTCCAATTAAAGGTTGAGATGCGTCGTCTGTCATGGTTTGTCTTTATTTGGGTTTTCAATATCGGTTTGGGTTGCTGAATCAATCTCTTTTTGTAACGATTCTGTCACACGTTTTAAATCATCAATTGATTCTTGAATTTCAGGTGTTAAGTTGGTTAAACCACTTTGTTCTGCTTTTTTTAAACTATCTTGTAACTCTTGCAGTTTTAGCTCTTTGTTGAGTTCAAGTTGAACCGTTGCCGACATTCGTCGTAATACTTTAATCCAACCTGCAACGGTTTTAATTGCAATAGGCAAACGCTCTGGCCCTAATACAACCAGTCCAATAATTAAAACTAATAATAATTGACCAAAGCTGATATCGAACACAACCTACTCTTTTTTTGTCGTTTGTTCATCGTTAGAGGAGTCTACAGTTTCAACTTTATTTGGTTGTTCTGTTGATGTTTTTTTATCATCATCCTCATTCATTGCTTTTTTAAAGCCTTTAATTGATGCACCAAGATCCGAACCTAATGAGCGTAATTTTTTGGTTCCAAACAGTAATACAATAACTGCAATTAATATGAGTAATTGAGGCCAACTTGGCATCATGATAATTATCTCCGACGTCATTTGTGATTTGATTATACACTTATATTATCAGATTCCCAAATAACTCATCTAATGAATAATTAGCATAGAGATAAATAATATACTGAGTATTCCTATTGCGCTGTATAAAATTCGTTCTCGTTTTTTTCGACACGTTAGTTCGTGATTAATCTGTCTAATTTGATGATTCATCTGTTTTGTCATGCGTGCGTAATCATTAAGTTTTGCAGGCAGTTCGGGCAAGAGCGTTCGCCATTGTGGTAATGAAGCCCATGCTTGCTGAATAATTGTTTTAGCACTATATTTGTCTTCATACCATTTTTCTAAAAATGGTTTAGCGGTTTGCCATAAATCGAGTTCTGGATATAGTTGACGCCCCAAACCTTCAATATAAAATAGCGTTTTTTGCAACAAGATTAATTGTGGTTGAATTTCCATTTCAAATTGTCTGGCAACATCAAATAATTTTAGTAAAATTTGTGAGAATGAGATTTCAGCCAACGGTTTTGCAAATGCAGGTTCACATACGTTGCGCATAGCCATTTCAAAAGCAATCGGATCAGTAGATTCAGGAACCCAACCCGATGCAATATAGGTTTCGGCTATTTTGCGATAATCTTGATTAAAAAAAGCAAGGAAATTTTCAGCAAGATAGTACTGATCATCTTCTGTTAAAATTCCTATAATAGCGCAATCAATTCCAATGTAACGGGGATTTTGTGGCTCGGTAATGTCAACAAAAATATTGCCCGGATGCATATCAGCATGGAAAAAATTATCTTTAAAAACCTGCGTGAAAAAAGCTTGAACACCTCGTTCAGCAAGTAACTTCATATCAATGTTGTGTTGTTTAAGTGTTTGGCTATCACCAATTGGCACACCTTTAATGCGTTCCTCAACTAAGATGTTTTCTCGACAGAGTTCTTGATAAATGTAAGGTATATATAATATGTTACTATTAATAAAATTGTCACGTAAGCGTATGGTATTATAAGCTTCTTGTTTTAAGTCTAACTCTTTCATTAAGGTAAGTTCATAATCACGTACGATTTCAATTGCTCGTAACTTTGCACCGAACTTAATGCGTTTAGTAAACTGTTTAGCAAGCCAATACATTAAGCCAATATCCGCTTTTATGACTGGTATAATGTTAGGACGCAATACTTTAATGACAATTTCAGCTTGGCTGCGTTTTAATATGGCTGTATGAACTTGTGCAATCGATGCCGATGCCAATGGTTGTTCATCAAAATCTGAAAAATAATGATCAATTGGCTGACCTAGTGCTTTTTCGATTAATTGTTTTGCCACCTTCCCGTCAAAAGGATCAACTTGGTCTTGTAATTTAACTAAACTGTCTGCAATATCTTTAGAAAGCACATCTCGACGAGTTGATATCATTTGACCAAATTTTATCCATACTGGCCCAAGCTCTTGCAATGCTTGACGTAATCGCTCGCCAATTTCTTCATGTTTTGCTTTCGGCCTTATCCAAAATAAACATGATATTAAAACTGGTAACCACTTTGAAAATCGATTAGTTGGCAATAATTCATTTAATTGATATGCACGAAAAACGGTTAATATTTTATAGAGTCTGAAAAATGTCATTAGATTTCATCGCTTAAAATTTAAAACCAGTATGTAACGCCACAATACCACCTGTCATGTTGTGATATTTGACATCTACAAATCCTGCATCTTCCATCATTTTTTTCAATGTTTTTTGATCAGGATGCATCCGAATTGATTCGGCTAAATAACGGTAACTGTCAGCATCATTCGCAATAACTTTGCCCATTAACGGTAACATAGTAAATGAATAAAGATCATAAGCTTTATTTAAAATTGGGTATTGCGGTTTGGAAAATTCAAGAATTAATAAACGACCACCAGGTTTTAATACTCGCCACATGGATTGTAATGCTTTATTTTTGTCAGTCACATTACGTAGACCAAAAGAAATGGTAATACAGTCAAAAAAATTGTCCGCAAAAGGTAACTCTTCAGCGTTAGCTTGCACATATTCAATATTTTTGAATAATCCTTTGTCTCGAAGCTTTTCGCGTCCAACTTTTAACATGGATTCATTGATATCAGCGAGCACCACTAATCCGTCATCGCCGACTAATTGTGAGAATTTTGCAGTTAAATCTCCAGTGCCACCAGCAAGATCTAATACTTTTTGACCTTTACGCACACTGCTATATTCAATGGTAATTTTTTTCCAAATACGATGAATACCAAATGACATTAAATCATTCATTACATCATATTTGTCGGCAACGGAATGAAAGACATCCGCAACACGTTTTACTTTATCTTGTTTTAAAACTTGCGTAAAACCAAAATCTATTTTTTCTTGATTATCGTTATTTTGTTTGTCAGAAGATTGAGACATAAAATTTACCCATCACAAAGATTTAGGCTATTTTAGCATAAGCCAGAATAAAAGTGATGAACTAAATCAACAACCTTTCGACCATATTGGATACGGTTTCAAAATATTCTAATGATGAAAGATTTGGGTCAAAATCTTTTTCATGGATGACCAAATCAAAATGATAATTTTCTTTTAATGCGTTTAAAACTTGATGTTCTTTATCAAACACTTGCTGATAATAATGTGCTAACGTATCAAAATCGATTGAAGCAAACAGTAATTTATTAGCTTGTACTTCAGCACTCGATATCCGTTCAACATGTAACATTGCAATTTTAAGGTAATCAGCCTCACTCAAATAACGCTTATTATGTGAGTTTGTTAATTCCCGCTCGATATAATTAATATAGCCATTTGATACGTATTGCGTGTTATAAATATTAGCGAGCTGAATTGGAAGTTCTTTAAATATTCCTTGTCCTATAATCGCCACTTTTCTGACAAAAAAAGGCTTGGCAGCTTGTGCAATAAAAGACCAATTTTGGTAGGGGTTTTCGCGTATTTGAGTAGCACTAATATTTATAAAGTTGCGATCAGCATCAATAATAATTGCTGGGCAACCGAAATAAAGCTCATGATTTTTTATATCTTGAGGTTCACTGGTAAATATAACCGTTGGTTTGATTTTATATTCATTCAAAATAAGTTTGACACGATCACTCCAGTCTTTCCAGCCATTTGGATAAGACTGGATTCCAGCTTCATCTAAAACATGAATATGAATATTATGACGGTCTTTGAAGGTTTCTTTCAGCCATGTGAATCGATCACTGACTTTAGGTTGTTTTGATAAATGGCTTTTGTCAAACAGTTGTTGATCACGTGATGGTTCACAGCCAAGAAAAATATGTAATTCATTGACCTGACTCATCGCTTTTTCAATTAAATATATATGTCCACTATGTAGAGGATAAAACTTACCAAAAATTAAACCAACTTTATGTTTAGACTCCATACCACTTACCAATGCATTTAAAACTTGTTAACAATCTACAGAAAAAATATTCATTTTCTAACCAATTGATGCTATTTAACATATACTCTATTTTATCAAATCCCATTAACCTTTATAGGTATTAATGTTTTGAGCAAAAATAAAGTAATCATATTTTTTAATTATAATGTTGATAATAAGATACCTGTAGCAACAGAAATATTTAGTGCCGCCATATTATCATTACCGTGTAAATGTACAACTACATCTGCACATTCTACCAGTTTTCGATTAATTTGTTGAAAAATAACGATAGCGACTTTTTTATTGAATTTAATTTGGTGTAATTCACTCGATTTAATTGACTTAACCGGGCATGGTAATAAGGCAACAATCTGATAATCATGTTGTTTTAATCGTTCAAGCGAAGCAACAAAGTCATCACTCTTTATCGACTCAATCGCTTCGATTCCCCCTTCGGCAATACGCATTGCTGCGCCACTATTGAGTAAATTAGTCTGACGCAATATGACACCGTTTACACCATAAAATGCGGCGCTTCGAATAATTCCACCTAAGTTATGGGGATTATTCACATCATCAATTGCTAAAACACAATCTTGGTTTTTGCCACTATTTTTTTCGAGGTAATCGACTAATGTAAGTGGTATACGTTTTTTAACAATTAAACAGATCCCACCATGATGCTCCGTTTGGGTTATTTTCGCAATTTGTTCAACCGATACGACATCGTAGCCTAAACGTTGATTGACTAACCAGCTAATTAAATCTTTAAACTGATAGGTCATATCTTGAGTAATAAATAATTTGACGATTGCTGAGCGTCGATGTTTGAAAACAGCTTTACAACTGTTTTCACTATAAACGAGGGTTTCTTCTTTACGTTGACGATATTCATCATAACCATAAGTAGGCGTTTGCTCATTATCACGAACTTTTTTCTGCCATGGGGAATCATGTTCGACAAATTGACCATACTTAAAATTTGATTCTAAATTACGATTCAGTTTTTCTGTCCCGGGTTTATTGGTTTTAGGTTTAAATACTTCAATACGGTCATTTACTGATTGTCTAATTTTGGTTTTAGACTGAAATGAATCTTTTTTAAAATTGTCTTTACGACCCGTCATTTTCTGCTGAGTTGAGCGAGAACGTTTCTGAGGTTCACTGTTCTTCGCATAAAAAATGGTTGGTTTATTTTTTTCAGAATTGTTGTTCATTTCAATCTCACTTTTGGTCAGTTATCGTGTACGAATGGTTGGAGCTATTTTATCTAATACACCGTTAACAAATTTGTGGCTATCAGCAGCACCAAACGTTTTTGTTAGATCGATTGCTTCATTAATCACGACTTTGTACGGTACATCTTGGCGTTTGGTTAATTCATATAGCGCAATTCGCAATATTGCTAATTCAATTAGACCTAGCTCTTCAACTGTACGTTCAGTGAGGTATGGCGCCATTTTATCATCTAACTCTGCTGTATTCTTACCCACCCCATTTAAGAGTTCTCGAAAATACTTGGAGTCAACGCCTTTCATATCTTGTTCTGCAATAAAACTGGTCTCAACATCGGCAAGATCATTTCGGGAAACTTGCCAAGAGTATATTGCTTGTACCGCACACTCTCTTGCTCGACGACGAGGATTGACTGATGCCACTAACTTACTCCTTAATTGCTTTAATAACGTTTAGCATTTCAAGCGCAGTTAATGCTGCTTCAGCACCTTTGTTACCCGCTTTTGTGCCTGCACGTTCAATAGCTTGTTCTATAGATTCAGTTGTTAAAATACCAAATCCAACTGGGATCGAATAATCTAGGCTTGCACTTAATAAACCAGAACTTGATTCGCCAGCAACAAAATCAAAATGCGCCGTACTACCTCGAATCACGGTTCCTAATGCAACTATTGCATCATATTTTTTGGATTGTGCTGCAACTTTTGCCGCTAGTGGGATCTCATAAGCACCAGGTACCCAAATAACTGTAATGTTTTTATCATCGACTTGCCCAATACGTTTTAATGCATCGGTAGCGCCATTAACAAGACTATCATTTATAAAATGATTAAAACGTGCCACAATAATGGCAACTTTTGCTTTTGGTGCGATAACTTTAGCTTCAATAGTTTGCATACTAATTCCTTATCAATTGATTTTTAAATGCAATTTCACTATCTTTATTCGTGAAAAAATAACTGCCAAATTGTATCACAAACTGCAGATTTCTCCTATTAGCAAATAGCGCTACGAGCAAGATCTTTACATCAAATATCTAAAAATAAGACTGTACTATTTTTAAAAATAATTTAATTAAGCTCATATTGTAGATAATCAATTTAGAATAATTGATGTTTTAAGACTGATCACTCATTTTAGTTTTTATTTTCAAGACGATGTTTTAATTGACCAGTCATGAAAAATAAAAAAATGAATGAGAATTAAATTTATTTTTTAGTACTTGCAAGCTATTTTGAAAGAATTACAATGGTGGCTAAATTTTTTATGAGGGTAAGATTAATGTATATTGATAATATTCGAAATGAGTTAAATGAAGCAGCTGATGTGTTAAATAAATTTATTTCAGATGATAAAAATTTAGAACATATTCAGCAAGCCGCTATATTATTGGCTGATTCGTTCAAACATGGTGGTAAAGTGCTATCATGTGGGAATGGCGGTTCTCACTGTGATGCTATGCATTTTGCAGAAGAGTTAACAGGACGTTATCGCAACAATCGCCCTGCTTATCCTGCAATAGCGATATCTGATGTTAGTCATATTTCGTGTGTAGGTAATGATTTTGGGTTTGATTCGATTTTTTCTCGGTATATCGAGGGTGTAGGTCAAAAAGGTGATGTACTACTAGGTATTTCTACCTCAGGTAACTCTGCTAATGTGCTAAAAGCAATTGAAGCAGCAAAACAAAAAGGGATGAAAGTGATTACGTTAACCGGTAAAGATGGCGGTAAAATGCATGGTCTTGCTGATGTGGATATTCGAGTTCCTCATTTTGGTTATGCTGATCGTGTTCAAGAAATTCATATTAAAGTGATTCACATTTTAATCATGCTAATCGAAAAAGAGATGAGCAAGTAAATGTGCGAATTATTGGGCATGAGTGCGAATGTGCCAACAGATATCTGTTTTAGTTTCACCAGCTTAGTCAAACGTGGTGGTGATAAGGGCCCGCATAAAGATGGGTGGGGTATTACTTTTTATGAAGGTAAGGGGTGCCGTACATTTAAAGATCCTGAACCTTGCAGTTATTCGCCTATTGCCAAACTTGTTCAACAGTATCCAATAAAGTCAAAAGCAGTCATAGCCCACATTCGCCAAGCAAATCGAGGAGGCGTAGCACTTGAAAATACGCATCCTTTTACGCGTGAGTTATGGGGAAAAAATTGGACTTTTGCCCATAACGGGCAGCTAACAGGTTATGAAGATCTTGATATGGGGATATTTGAACCTGTAGGTCTGACTGATAGTGAATATGCATTTTGTTATCTCATTAATCAACTTCACAAGAAATATCCGCAAAAACCCAGTAATGATCTGGAAGTATTCAGCTATATTAAGCAATGCGCTGACAAACTAAGCCAACTTGGGGTATTTAATATGTTACTCTCTGACGGTCAATATGTTTTTGCTTATTGTTCAACTGACTTACATTGGATAACACGTAAAGCACCTTTCGGAAAAGCAAAACTTCTTGACGAAGATGTTGAAATTGATTTTCAAAAACACACTACGCCTAATGATATCGTCACAATCATTTCAACGTTGCCATTAACTTCTAATGAAACATGGTACAAGCTGAATACTGGAGAAGCGATTTTATTTAATAAAGGGGAAATTAATCCGTTTTCTTCATTTTAACTCACAATATTGAAACTTCATTTTAAATTAATACTGTAGAAAGCCGACAACTGTCAATTCGATTAGTATTAAAATTATTAAAGTTGCATATCAAAATCCGATTTTTATATCGAGCAACTTATATAAATAAACGGCGATAGGTATAAGCCAACAAACTTCGCCATAGCCAATTCGAATTAATTCAATCCCACGCAATAGTTTTACTTTTAAATTACTCTGATTTGTTGTTCAACATTCTCTTACAGGCTTGGCAATAAAAATACCTCATTTAAACAATGCAATTAAAAGTGGTACTACCAATAATGTTTTTGTAATACCAAAAATCAGAATCCCAAAAGACATTAACAATAAAGCCGACATGTTAGACCCTGTTTCTGTGGCAATATTTGCCCTTTCTGTTATGTAGTATTTGGGATTATATTGGCAATTATTTTAATCTTTCAGCTAAATAACCTTGATAGTCAGGAATTTCAATTTCTATTTCTTGCGTAAAAATGGAGGATTGAATCAGTGCATTAGCGGTTGCTTGATTAGTCGCAACCGGAATATTCCAGACCGTTGATAAACGAAGTAAAGCTTTGACATCAGGATCGTGTGGTACCGCATTGAGCGGGTCCCAAAAAAAGATAAGAATATCAATTTTTCCTTCGGCAATTAATGCGCCTATTTGTTGATCGCCACCCATAGGGCCACTAAGCATAGGTGTAATATTTAGACCTGTTTCTTGTTTAATTAATGTTCCCGTAGTTCCTGTACCACATAAATGATGATGAGAAAGCTCTTCTCGATTTTTTTTACACCAATTTAATAATGACTCTTTTAAGTGATCATGTGCGACTAAAGCAATATTTTTTTTGGCAGCTAACTGACGAGTGGTATAACGCATAATGTTGTCCTAATCTATTATTATTGCTGATGTTTTTAACAGAGTATCAATTAAAATTCAAGTTTTATTTGATTAAATTAGGGACAATAAAAAAGGCACCGAAGTGCCTTTCAAAAATATCAAATTGCAATTAATTAGAATTGATAGATTAAACCAAGTGCAACAGTATCTTTTGTTGTCGCTTTAATTTCTGATTTGCTAAATGTGCTGCTATCATATAATGCACGACGTGCACCGATATCATCTTTATCTAACAAGTTGATTTTATAATCTACAATAGCTTGTAAGTTTTTGTTGAATGCATAAGTTAAACCAACATCAACATATTTAACAAGGTCATTACCTTTAAGCCCTGCATCGCTAGAATAGCTAGAAGCATCTTTAACTTTGTGTTGGATATAAGCAACAGATGGAGTTAAACGACCAATATCGAAGTCGATTCCGTATTGAGCAACAATTTCAATACCTTTGGTTTTTAAGTCATCTGCATTGTGGTTAGATGATGCATTATCCCAACCATATTTTTGTTTACCTTGAATATATAGCGCAGCTAAATAAACATTGTCATTGTCGTATTTGATACCTGCTGACCATGCTTTAGCATTTTTGTGACCACTAGTTTGAGTGTAACCAGCACCAACAGATAAACCAGTATCAAGCACATCCCAATCGATAACAGAACCCCATGCTTCCGCACTATCATGACCGTTGTTACGATTCACTGCATTGAAATGGCTAGTTGAGCTGTTATCACCGTTATCAGCATATTGAACAGCAAAGCGTAAACCATCAACTAAACCGAATAGATCAGTATTACGATAAGTTGCTACAGCTTTAGTACGTGCAGATAATGCATAAAGATCATTATTTGAAGCATCACCACCAAATTCTGGTAAAACGTCTGTATAAGAAGTTAAAGTTTTTAGCACACCGTCATTACGACCATAATCGAATGAACCAAAATCACCAAAATTCAAACCAGCAAATGCATAACGAGTTTCGTTGTCAGCATTTTTACCAGTTTTAGCTTCGTATTCCCAACGTCCGTAACCAGATAACCAGTCAGTAACTTGAGTTTGACCTGACATACCTAAACGTGCAGTCGTTTTATCACCTTCGCCTGTTTGGTTGTTTCTGTCAGTAATATAGTTTAATGCATAAACTCGACCATAAAAATCGACTTTATTGCCGTCTTTATTCCACACTTCAATAGAAGCGTTTGCAGTACCTGCAATTAAAAGAGCAGGAATAGCGATTGCTAATAGATTACGTTTCATTTTGTTACCCTCATAGGTATTTATATTTTTAAAGATGCAAATTACTTTGCTCTCGGTTAATAAATAACTGCAAAATTAAGCAATTATATTATTACTGTGATATCTTGTATTAGATATAAGATTTCTGCTTACATTGCAGATAAACAATGCAAATAAGTAAATTTCTACGAAATTTAGTTTATTTTAGTACCTACAATAAATTTTTTTAAGCATAAAATGTTTTTTTGGGCGGGAATAAATTCAAAAGGCGATAAAAAAGACACCTAAGTGTCTTTTTTATAATTTAAGAAGAATTAGAATTGGTAGATTAAACCAACACCTAACACATCTTTTGTACCTGGAGTATTTGCTTTCTTATGACCACGATTATTAGTCGTATTCATCGCTGCACCAATGTCTTTATGGTCAAGTAGATTAAATTTATATTCTACGATAGCGCTGAAATTTTTGTTAAGATCATAAGTTGCACCTAAAGATACGTATTTAGCCATAGGTGAGCTATGAGATCCTGAACGGTAATGCGCTTTATTATCACCATCATAACCACTTGTTAGTTTATGTTGAACATAAGCTAAAGATGGAGTTAAACGACCAACATCTAATTCAATGCCATATTGAGCAACTAATTCGATACCTTTAACTTTTTCATCTGCAATATGACCTTTATGATCGATATAACGATTTTTTAACTTGCTTTGGAAATAGTTAGCAGCTAAATATAAATTATAGTTATCGTATTTAATACCAGTAGCCCAAGTATTGTGACGTTGATCACTTGAAGTTGATTGAGCATAACCAATACCTGCAGTTAAGCCTGTGTCAAAAATGTTCCATTGAACGTTTGTACCCCAAGCTTCTCTTGATTCACCACGAATATTATCTTTAGTAAGTGAGTTATCACCATTATCAGCATATTGTACTGCAAAGCTGATATCATCATTTAAACCAAAGAAGTTATTGTTACGGTAAGTTGCTACAGCTTTAGTACGAGCAGAAAGCACGTTCCAATTGTTGTTTGCAGCGTCACCACCAAACTCTGGTAATACGTCAGTATATGCAGTAATTGCTTTTAATACGCCATCATTACGACCATAATCAAATGAACCGAAGTCACCAAAATTTAATCCAGCAAATGCATAACGAACTTCGTTATCTGAATTTTTACCAGATTTAGCTTCATATTCCCAACGACCATAACCAGATAACCAATCTGTGATTTGAGTTTGACCTGACATACCTAAACGAGCAGAAGTATCGTCACCTTCATCTTTTTGACCACGATCAGTGATGTGGTTAGCTGCTTTTACACGACCGTAAAAGTCTACTTTATTACCATCTTTGTTCCAAACTTCAATAGATGCATTTGCGCTAGCTGCAACTAAAAGTGCAGGAATAGCGATTGCTAATAGATTACGTTTCATTTCTTACCCTCATGGTTATTTATTAAAAGACACTAACTGAAAAGTTTAGTGCCTATTTATGTACAATGATTATTCATCCAAAAATAATATTACTATTATTTTCTTCCACTTTTTACAGTAGTGTAAATTATGTATAAAAATTTTTTAAAAGCAAGTGAACTTTTCGTTAATTTTGATGTCTAACCCCAAAAACGAAACCGTTTGATTATAATTTATACATATTTGCTAATTATCACTAATTTGCGTTTTATCATAAACATCCAAAAATGTTTGTTTATTTATACCAGTTAAAAATTTGCATTTCGTGGCGTTCTTGGGAAAGGAATCACATCCCTTACGTTTTGTACGCCAGTGACATAAACAATTAAGCGCTCAAATCCAAGACCGAATCCAGAATGGGGAACAGTACCATATCGACGTAAATCACGGTACCACCAATAATCTTCTTTTTTAAGCCCCATTTCGTCCATGCGCTTATCTAACATATCTAAACGCTCTTCACGTTGCGATCCGCCAATGATTTCGCCAATGCCTGGCGCTAACACATCCATTGCAGCAACCGTTTTACCATCGTCATTCATACGCATATAAAATGCTTTAATATCTTTTGGATAATTTTTAACAACGACAGGCGCTTTAAAATGCTGTTCAGCTAAATAACGTTCATGCTCTGACGCTAAATCGATTCCCCAACTCACTGGATTTTCAAATTTGGCATCACAGTTTTGTAAAATAGTAATGGCATCGGTGTAATCAACTTGAGCAAAATCGGCATTAATAAAGTTTTCTAAACGATTGATTGCTTCTTTATCAATATGCTGAGCAAAAAATTGCATATCATCAGCACGTTTTTCAAGCACGGTTTTAAAGACATACTTCAACATATCTTCTGCAAGTTTTGCATTATCATTTAAATCAGCAAACGCAACTTCAGGTTCCATCATCCAAAATTCAGCTAAATGGCGTGTTGTATTGGAATTTTCAGCTCTAAAAGTTGGCCCAAAAGTATAAACTTTAGACAATGCACAAGCGTACGTTTCTGCATTTAATTGTCCTGACACCGTTAAAAAAGCTTCTTTTCCGAAAAAATCTTTATCAAAATCGACTTTCCCCTTGTCAGTTTTAGGTAGATTTAACATATCAAGGGTGGATACACGGAACATTTCACCTGCACCTTCAGTATCTGATGCGGTAATAATTGGCGTAGAAAGCCAAAAAAAGCCTCGTTCATCAAAAAATTGGTGAATGGCTTGCGCTAATGTATGACGTACACGAGTAATCGCGCCAACAATGTTGGTTCTTGCTCTTAAATGAGCAACTTCTCGTAAATATTCAATTGAATGACGTTTAGCAGCCATTGGGTAAGTTTCAGGATCATCAACAAATCCATAAACCTCAACTTGTGTTGCTTGTAGCTCGTATTTTTGTCCTTGTCCCGGAGATTCAACAACTTTACCTGTTACTTTAACTGAACAACCTGCCGTTAACCGTAAAATATCTTGTTCATAATTTGGTAGATCTTTTTCTATAACAGCTTGAATGGGATCAAAGCACGAACCATCATAAACAGCTAGAAATGAAATACCGGCTTTCGAATCACGGCGCGTTCTTACCCAGCCTTGAACAGAAATAGTGCTACCAACAGCAATTTTGCCTTGTAACACATCAACAATAGGAGCAACTGAATTCATTTTAATTATCCATCTCTATATTAATTAAGTTAAATAGTATTAAAAATAATACAAGTATATTCTAAATGCCACTTAGTTACCTAACTTTAGTCTCAGTTGGCATTAAATTAAATTTTTAAATAAAACATTTATAATTTGATTCACGTTTTTTATAAAAATAAGTTTAATGATTAACGTTAAACGTTCTTTTTAATTCATTAATAAAAGCTAAATCTTGCGATATTGTTTTTCCTGGACTGTCTGACAATTTTGCAACAGACTGATTATTGCATTGCGTCAATTTCAATACGATATTTAAGGCTTTGGTATTTGCTTCAGTAGACGGTATATCACACGCCAGAAAGCCCCCGATACCAAAAGACAATTTTACTCGATGGTGAAAATGTTGATAAATCTTTATCGCTTTGTCAAAAGTTAAACTATCGGAAAATACTAACATTTTTGTTTTAGGATCAATCCCTAATTGTTGGTAATGGGCAATCGCCTTTTCACCCCATTCAATCGAATCACCCGAATCATGGCGTAATCCTTGATAGTGATTAGCAAAGTAAGTATCAAAATCACACAAAAATGCATCCATGGTAATACAATCTGTTAGGGCTACCCCCAAATCTTGAGGATATTCATCTAACCAAACTTTAAGCGCTGTTTTTTGGCAATCTTGCAAAGTTGGGGTTAATCGCTGATGAGCTTGAAACCATTCATGTGCTTGAGTACCAACAGGGGTAAGCCCTAGTCGATAAGCCAGTAAATAGTTACTGGTACTATGAAAATTGTCAAAATGGTTTTTTAGGTAATCGACAACAGCAGATTGTACGGCAAATGAGTAACGCCTTCGGGTTCCAAAATCCATTAAATTAAAGCCCGACATATCCATATTTGCAGTTTGCTCGTTAAATCTTGTTAATTTATTTTTGAGTTGGGCTATAGCTTCCGACACGCCAATATTAGGAGAACGATCTCTATGTGCTATTTCGCTAATAACTGCCAGTAATGGGACTTCCCATAAAATTACATCCAGCCACTTTCCTTCAATTCTTATATCAAGTCTTCCTTCTCGATTAGTTATCGTCAATAATTGACTATTAAAACGCCAATTCTTGAGCCAGTTTAAATAATCAGATTTAAAAAAGGAGATGCCAGATAGATAATGAAATTCATCATCGGAAAGCGTTAATGATTCCATTAATTTGACTTGATGTTTTATTTCATCAGCATATTGACCTAATAAATCATCACTTCTACAACGAAACTCCGCAACGACAGTGGTATCTGGGTAATGATGAAAAACGGCTTGCTGCATATGCAACTTATAAGCATCAGTATCTAAGATTGATGTAATTATAGCTGGTAACATGTCTTTTTGTTGTTAATACTCTAAAAAAATTCTAGAGATTATAGCAGAATAATATTGAAGATATAGATTAAATATATAATAACCTATCTTCATTAGGCTATAATATTAATAACAAACCAGATTAAATAATATAACCTAACTATGCTCAAAAGAATTAATTAAACATCACCAATAACGATAAGTGCAGTTGTGAAAATCATGCAATATTTATCGAATTTTAATTATTTATAAAAATAAAAGGCACAATAACTATGACAACGAATAATACCAAAACACAACCAACTGCAAAGTATCGACTGGACTATAAAGCACCCGATTTTACCATTACGGATATCGATCTTGATTTTAACTTATCTGCAGAAATCACAACAGTCACGGCTCGAAGCCATATTATACAAAAAAATGCTAAAGCCTCAGACTTAGTTTTAGATGGAGAAGACTTAACATTAATCGCTATCAATATCGATGAACAGCCTTGGCAGGATTATCACATTACCAACTCAGGCATTATTATTCATAATGTTCCATCAGATGAATTTACACTAACCATCGTCAATGAAATAAAACCGATTGATAACACTGCGCTAGAAGGATTGTATGTTTCTGGAGAAGCACTTTGTACACAATGTGAAGCTGAAGGATTTCGTCATATCACATACTATTTAGATAGACCCGATGTTTTAGCGCGTTTTTCAACTCGTATTACCGCCAATAAACAACAATACCCATATCTGCTTTCTAATGGTAACCGCATTGCACAAGGAGAACTTTCAGACGGTCGTCATTGGGTACAATGGCAAGATCCATTTCCTAAACCCGCCTACTTGTTTGCATTGGTTGCCGGAGATTTTGATATTCTTAAAGATCAGTTTATAACTCGTTCAAACCGTAAAGTTGATCTGGAGATTTATGTTGATAAAGGCAATTTAGATCGTTCACATTGGGCAATGACCAGTTTAAAAAATGCTATGCGCTGGGATGAAACTCGTTTTGGATTAGAATATGACTTAGATATTTTTATGATTGTTGCCGTTGACTTTTTTAATATGGGCGCAATGGAAAACAAAGGTCTGAATATTTTCAACTCAAAATATGTTCTTGCCAAACCAGAAACGGCTACTGATGATGATTATTTAGGTATCGAAAGTGTTATTGGTCACGAATACTTTCATAATTGGACAGGTAATCGTGTTACTTGTCGTGATTGGTTTCAACTTAGCCTAAAAGAAGGTTTGACGGTTTTTCGTGATCAAGAGTTTAGCGCAGATATGGGCTCTAGAGCCGTTAAGCGAATTGATGATGTTAAAATCTTACGTAGTGTCCAATTTGCTGAAGATGCAAGTCCGATGTCTCATCCTATTCGTCCTGATCAAGTCATAGAAATGAATAATTTCTATACGGTAACTGTGTACGAAAAAGGGGCTGAAGTGATACGAATGATGCATACCTTGTTAGGCGAAGATAAGTTTCAAGCTGGCATGAAACGCTATTTTGAACGTCATGACGGAAGTGCAGCAACTTGCGATGACTTTGTCGCTGCGATGCAAGATGCTTCAGGCATTGATTTAACACAATTCAAATTATGGTACAGCCAATCAGGTACACCAGAATTAACCATTACAGATAGCTATGATGAAAAAAGCAAACACTATTATTTAACTATCGAACAAAACACGCCTGCAACCTTAGATCAAGCTGAAAAGAAAGCTTTGCATATACCTGTTGATATTGAATTATATCAACATAACGGCGAAATCATTAAACTTGAGCATAACCAACTGCCAATTCATCATGTTTTAAATTTAACACAAGCAAAACAACAATTTGTTTTCGATAACGTGAATGAAAAACCGATTATTTCATTATTACGTGATTTTTCTGCACCGGTAAAAATGACCTATGATTATCAAGATAGTGATTTGATTTTTTTGATGCAACATGCAACCAATGCTTTTAGTCGTTATGATGCTGCGCAAATGCTATTAATTAAATATATTCGGGAAAATGTTAAAAATTATCAAGATAATCGACAACTAAGCCTTCCTGATTCAGTTATCGATGCATTTAGAGCAATATTATTATCCGAATCAACAGATCCCTCTCTTATTGCCCAAATCATCACTTTACCTTCGGAAAATGAACTAGCCAATTTATTTAGTGTCGTTGACCCAATAGCCATCTATCAAGTCCGCCTGTTTTTATTAACGTGTTTTGGTAATGCACTTTATGATGAATTAACCGCAGTTTACCGTCACAATAAAATCGAAAATTATCGGATTGAACATGAAGATATTGCTAAACGCTCATTAAAAAATGCCTGTTTGATGCTTTTAGCCCATGCCGATGAGAAATCACAAGCAAATCATCTGGTTCATCAACAATATTATCAAGCAGACAATATGACAGATACCATCGCTGCATTAACAGTTGCTGTTAAAGCTCAGCTTGATTGTCATCAAGAACTTTTAGCCGATTTTGATAATAAATGGCATCAAGACGGATTAGTGATGGATAAGTGGTTAGCTTTGAATGCATCGAGTCCAGAAAAAAATGCACTTTCAACGGTGAAAAAACTTTTAACTCATCGATCCTTTTCGCTCAGTAATCCCAATCGGATTCGCGCTTTAATCGGTGCTTTTGTTAATAATAATCCTGTAGCTTTCCATGCAACTGATGGGAGTGGATATCAATTTTTAGTCGAAATATTAATGGAATTAAATCAAAAAAATCCGCAGGTTGCGGCAAGATTGATCGATCCATTAATCAGATTAAAACGTTATGACCAACGACGTCAGCAACAAATGCGTCAAGCACTTGAAATCTTATTAAAACTGGATCATTTATCAAAAGACTTATATGAAAAAATTAGCAAAGCTTTAGCTGCATAATACTCAACACATCATCCTGTTTTCCTCGAACGGGATGATGTTAAAATTATTTGAAACTTGATATGTTTTTGCTTTATATTCAGACACAAATAAAACATCCAACTTTTTACCATTACTTAACAATATTAAAAATCATGATCAACATAAAATCTATTACACCGACAGAACTTGCAGAAAAATTAAATCAGAAACATCCTCTGTTTTTACTTGATGTACGAGAATCTAATGAAGTAGCAATATGCCGCCTTGAAAATTCCGTCCATATTCCAATGAATCTTATCCCACTTTATTTAGATAAAATACCCGATGAAATCGACATTGTACTTTACTGTCACCACGGAGTTCGGAGCCTTAATGTTGCCAATTATTTAGCTGAAAATGGTTTTGATACTGATTATCTTTATAATCTTAGTGGTGGGATTGATGCTTGGGCATTAACCGTTGATACGCAAATGCCAAGATATTAAATGCCCGCCTTCACAACGGGCACATTTTGGATTTTATTCTTGTGGCATCACCCAATAACCATTATGATTGTGAGCTTGCATATAATCCTTAAATTGTTGGGATTGATAAATACGTTTAACATCCTGCGCCCATTGACTGTTTTCATTACCTTCATTCACCACAACCATAATTTCTAAATCGGGGACAATGGTTTCCAAAAGCAATGCTTTGCTTGAATCAATGTTGGCCGAATAAACAATACTCCCCGGAATGACAGCAAAATCAAGCTCATTAAGAACTCTAGGAATATTTGCCGAATCCATTTCAATAATATCGATGCCCTTTAAGTTTTCAGCGATATCATTTTTACTCGCTAAAATAGGATTCGTATTTTCTTTCAATTTAATCCATCCTGCTTTTTCAAGTAAATTATAAGACCGTGCAGCATTTGAAGCATCTTGAGGAATCGCCACTTTAGCTCCAGAAAAAACCTTATCTAATGATTGATATTTATTAGAGAAAATCGCCGCAGGTACCGATGGCACATGCACAACTGGCTTTAAATTAGCTTTGCGTTGGGCATTAAATACATTCATATAAGCAGTATGCTGTGCAACGGTTAAATCAATGCTTCCTTCACTCAATGCCACATCTGATTCTAATAAATGTGGGAAATTAACCAATTTAACTTTATATCCTTCTGATTCAAGAATAGGTTTTACCGCATCTCTAAAAAGATCATTATACGGGCCGGGTGATACCCCCATACTAATCTCTTTTTTGGTTTGATTATTAGCTTGTTTTGAGGAATTATCACAAGCGATCATTAAACATGCAGAACTAAATAAAGCCACAATAGCAATATGTTGTAAAAATTTATGTTTGATAAAACCATTTTTCATTTGAGTTACCCTTTATCGGCTATCGACATTTGTTTTACTCTAGCACAGAAATAATGGTTTATTTATTCCAAGTTATTCTATCTTATAACTTTTTGGAATAAGATATAAAAAACGATTATTAGGTTGAAAAATTAAGCTGTGCTAACGTTAAAAACATCTGATAATCATTTTTTGGAAATATTATGCATCAGCCCATTGCAAAAACTATTCATCAGCTTTTCGTTACATTACATCAAAATCCTGAGCTTTCAAATCAGGAGTTCAATACCACTAAAATATTGAAAACGTATTTAGAAAAAGCAAACATTAAAATTTTAGAATTAGGTGCTAAAACGGGTGTCATTGCCGAAATTGGAACTGGTTCCCCTATTCTGGCTTTACGAGCTGATATTGATGCGTTACCCATCCATGAACAAACAAATTGTGATTATCGTTCCCAAAATAAGAATGTTATGCACGCTTGTGGGCATGATGTACATGCATCAATCTTAATGGCAGCGGCTTATCTTTTAAAAGAACACGAAAAAGATTTAACAGGGACCATTCGTTTACTATTCCAACCTGCGGAAGAAAACTTTAGTGGAGCCCTACAATTTATCAAAATTGGGGCATTAAAAGGGGTCGATGCCATACTCGGTTTACACAACAACCCTAATTTAACCATTAATCAAATGGCATCACGATCTGGCCCTTTTTCAGCTAATGTTGATCGCATTGAAATTACCATAACCGGTGTTGGAGCACATGCAGCAAGACCTGAATCGGGTATTGATCCTATTGTTATTGGTGCACAAATTGTAAACGCCATACAAACTATTTCAAGTCGTTCTGTAAGTGGTCTTGATGCTGTAATTGTCAGCATTACTAAATTTGAAGGTGGAAATACTTGGAATGTGATACCTGAAAAGGTTGAAATGGAAGGCACGGTAAGGACCCTTACACCGCAAATCAGAGCTAAAGTCAAACAACAGTTAAGGTCTATTATTGAACATATTGCTATTGCAATGGGCGCAAAAGCTGAATTAAAATGGTTCGAAGGCCCTCCATCAATCATAAATGTAGAAAAATGGGTCGAGCTTGCAAAAAATATTGCGAGACAAGAGGGTTATGAAATCATTGATTTTCAACCTCAATTAGGCGGTGAAGATTTTGCCCATTATTTACATCATGTACCGGGCGTATTTATTAACCTTGGTTCTCAAAGCCCTTATGCACTTCACCACCCTAAATTTCAAATTAATCCTGACATGATAATACCTGCAGCAAACTATTTAGCTAAACTTGCCAAACAAGCGCTTATCCAAATAGACCAAAGTTAATAGGGACGCAAGAATGATTAGATTTGAAAATGTATCCAAGCAATATGAGCGAAACGGCATCACCACTCAAGCCTTAGACAAGATCAACTTAACCATTGATAAAGGGGATATTTTTGGCATCATTGGTTATAGTGGTGCAGGCAAAAGCACCTTAGTTCGTTTAATTAATTACCTTGAAAAACCGACACAAGGTCAAGTGATCGTACAAAATCAAATTTTAAATCAACTATCCAGTTCTGATTTACGCCAAGTTAGGCGAAAGATCGGCATGATATTTCAGCACTTTAATTTACTTGAATCAAAAACCGTTTATGAAAATATTGCTATTCCTTTAATTCTAATCAAAAAAGATAAACATACAATTAAACAAAAAGTAAATGAATTATTAGAATTTGTTGGATTAAGTGACAAAGCAGATAGTTATCCTAAAGAGCTGTCTGGCGGACAAAAACAGCGAATCGGCATAGCAAGAGCCTTAGCTAACGATCCGGATATTTTACTTTGTGATGAAGCAACTTCAGCGCTTGATCCTCAAACTACACGAGCAATCTTAGATTTAATTAGAAAAATCAATGAAAAATATAAAATAACGGTAGTGTTAATCACGCACGAAATGCATGTTATTGAACAAATTTGTCATAAGGTAGCCGTAATGGAAAAAGGTAAAATTATTGAACAAGGCAACGTGCTGGATGTATTTGGACACCCACAACACCAAACAACTCGAAATTTTGTCAATTCAGTCATTAGCAATCAAATTCCAAAGGGTGTCGTTGAAAATTTGTTAGAAGTAGAAGGTAAAAAAGACAATATTAAACTATTTAAACTTGAATTTTTAGGACGTTCAGCCTCAGAACCCGTTATCAATTCGCTTATTTTAAAACAAATTGTTGTGGTTAACATTTTATTTGCCCATATGTCAGAAATTGAAAAAACAGTTTTAGGCAGTATGTTTATTCAGCTAAAAGGTAACGATAGCAATATCCAAGAAGCTGTACAATTCCTTCGAAAACACGGCGTACAAGTTACTGAAATAAACCACTGGGAGGAAAACTAAATGCAAATTTTCACCGATATCCTTGAATATTTCAAAGCTAATATTTCAACCACCGTGACAGTTGAGCAATTTATCCAAGCGAGTTATGAAACATTTTATATGGTGTTTTTCGCTTTAATACTGGGTTCATTAATTGGTATTTCACTCGGTGTTTGTTTAGTGACAACTCGCCCAGGAGGATTGCTTGAAAATAATCGAATATATCGGATTATGAATCCTATTATTAATTTAGTTCGTTCGCTACCTTTTATTATTTTACTAGTGGCAATTGTCCCTTTTACTAAATTTATTGTGGGCAGTTCGATTGGTACAACAGCAGCTATCGTGCCTTTAACATTTTATGTCGCCCCTTACATTGCTCGCTTAGTTGAAAACTCTTTACTTGAAGTAAACAGTGGTATTATTGAAGCCGCTGAATCAATGGGGGCAACACCAATCCAGATCATTTGGTACTTTATATTACCTGAAGCATTTAGTTCATTGATTTTAACCCTAACCACTGCCACTATCGGCTTAATTGGAGCGACAGCAATGGCAGGTGCAGTTGGCGCAGGCGGCATTGGTGACTTAGCCATTTCATATGGTTATCAACGTTTTGATACCACAGTTACCTATATTTGCGTGGTCATTTTAGTTATTGTGATTCAATTGGTGCAAAGCACAGGTAATTTTTTAGCTCGCAAAGCAAGGCATGAATAAATCAGAATATGTGATTATTATTTGAACCGATTAGAAACGCAGCTTAATGCCAGACTAAAAAAATGATTTAACACGCTAAAAACCTCATTTAGTTTTTTTGACTATTACAAATCAAGATTCAGTGATTTTTAATTAAAAAATGCTTTTTACCTTAAGTATTACCATAATATAAGGATTGACAATATGTTTTATCGATTTCTTTATTTGCCATTATCAAGTAAAATAACGTTAATTTTAATTAATTAAGGTAGTGTAGGAATCATAGTGACTGACTCATTACAGCAAAATTTGGTTGAAATTCATGATATGTCATTTTATCGAGGAACAAGACCAATTTATAAAAATATGAGCTTGAATGTCCCAAAAGGCAAAGTGACAGCGATTATGGGGCCTTCAGGTATTGGTAAAACCACGCTACTGCGTCTAATCGGTGGTCAATTAAAACCTCAATCAGGAAAAATATTATTCGATGGTGAAGATATTCCAAGTATGTCTCGCG
The DNA here is from genome assembly GCF_026536645.1 of Gilliamella sp. B3801. Lineage (NCBI taxonomy): Bacteria > Pseudomonadati > Pseudomonadota > Gammaproteobacteria > Orbales > Orbaceae > Gilliamella > Gilliamella sp. B3801. The sequence goes on along the minus strand of NZ_JAFNNR010000005.1, from coordinate 231,933 downwards.
CCCGACTCTATGAAGTTAGAAAACGCATGAGCATGCTATTCCAATCTGGCGCACTATTTACCGATCTTTCTGTTTTCGATAATGTTGCCTACCCGATTCGTGAACACCTTGATTTACCTGAGCCTGTATTACACAATTTAGTATTGATGAAACTCCAGTCTGTTGGTCTTCGAGGTGCCGCCCGTATGATGCCGTCAGAATTATCTGGCGGTATGGCAAGGCGAGCCGCGCTAGCCAGAGCCATTGCCCTTGACCCTGATTTAATTATGTTTGATGAACCTTTTGCTGGTCAAGACCCAATCTCAATGGGCGTCATTGTTAAATTAATCTCAGAAATCAATCAATCGCTTGGATTAACCTGTATTGTTGTCAGTCATGATGTGAATGAAGTCCTTAGTATTGCGGACTATGCTTACATCGTTGCTGAACAACACATTATTGCAGGCGGAACCTCACAGCAATTACGCGAAAATGACGACTTGCGTGTAAAACAATTTCTTGAAGGCTTAGCTGATGGACCAGTCCCTTTTCATTATCCCGCTGATGACTATAAATTAGACCTAAGCCGAGGTATATAACATATGTTTAATTTACTTGAAAGATTGGGAAAATGGTTAATTAATCTTATCGCTTTAATGGGGCGTTCAGGGATGATGCTTTTTGGAGCACTCATTGGACGTCCACAATTTGCGAAACAGTTCCCATTACTGGTCAAACAATTTTATTTTGTTGGCGTACAATCTTTAACGATTATTATTGTATCTGGACTTTTTATTGGTATGGTGCTTGCACTACAAGGTTATTTTATCTTAACCACATTTGGTGCTGAGGCAAGTTTAGGTATGATGGTTGCGCTGGCTTTATTGCGTGAACTAGGCCCTGTTGTTGCTGGATTATTATTTGCTGGACGTGCCGGCTCGGCGTTAACAGCTGAAATTGGTCTCATGAAAGCTACCGAACAACTATCAAGCATGGAAATGATGGCAGTCGATCCATTACGGCGTATTATTGCACCCCGTTTCTGGGCTGGATTTTTCTCTATGCCGTTTTTAACGGCTATTTTTGTCGCGGTTGGTATTTTAGGTGGTGTATTAGTTGGCGTTGATTGGAAAGGTATTGATGCAGGATTTTTTTGGTCTTCCATTCAAAGTAATGTTGACTGGTGGCATGATTTAGGCAACTGTTTTGTAAAAAGTTTTGCCTTTGCAATTGCCAGTACTTGGATTGCACTTTTTAATGGTTACGATTGCGTACCAACATCTGAAGGAATTAGTCGAGCAACTACCAATACAGTTGTTTATTCATCATTAGTTATTTTGGGGTTAGATTTTATTTTAACCGCATTAATGTTTAGTCATTGAGGTCATTAAACATGAGTCGTAAAGTCGAAATTACAGTTGGATTATTCATGGTACTAGTCATTTGCTCAGTACTATTTTTATGTTTTCGCGTTACCGATCCTACATCTTTTACTAGCCATAATTCATATCGAGTATACGCCGTATTTGACAATATTGGCGGATTAAAAGTTAGATCACCAATTAAAATTGGTGGGGTGGTAATTGGGCGAATAACCAATATTAGCTTAACATCATCAGGAAGTGATATTTATAAACCGTATGTAACAATGGATATCGATAGTCAGTACAATAAAATTCCAAGCTCCAGCTCACTATCAATCAAAACCTCAGGAATTTTAGGTGAACAATTTATTGATATCAATTTGGGGTTAGATCAATCGACCGAATTCGCCATTGACGCATTAGATGCTCCTGATGCCACTAATACAACGGCTCAAAAAAATGACAAACCACCTTATTTTCAAGAAGGATTTGTTGTTAGCAATACTAAACCAGCAATGGTGTTAGAAGATTTAATTGGTCAGTTTCTTTATAGTATGGGTGATTCATCAAATAAAGAAAAGAAACAAAATACGCAAGATACAAATGAACAGTAAGGAGTTGTCATTATGTTAACCAAATTTAAGCAAACTATTTTTTTAATTTTCGCTTTAGCAGTTAGTATGTCAGCTTTTGCTGATAATAATCCTTATGATGAAATGCAAGTGGCCGCTGACAAAATTTTTAGTACCATGAAAGCACAACAATCAGCAATTAAATCAAATCCTAATTTGCTCAAAGATATTGTGAGATCTGACCTATTGCCTTATGTACAAGTCAAATATGCGGGTGCGCTAATTCTAGGCAACGCCTATAAAGATGCGACCGATGCGCAACGTACAGCCTATTTTAATGCTTTTGAAAACTATCTCGTTCAAGCTTTTGCACAAGCACTATCTATGTATAATGGGCAATCTTACCAAGTTGAAAAAGCAAAAGATTTAACTGGAAAAACATTAATTTCTATTCGAGTATTATTAAATCAACCAGACAAAGGTCAACAACCATTACGTATTGATTTTCAATGGCGAAAGAACTCGGTGACGGGTGAATGGAAAGCTTACGATTTAATTGCCGAAGGGGTAAGTATGATTACTACCAAGCAAAATGAATGGTCAACTATTTTAAGACAAAATGGTATTGATGCATTAACGAAGCAATTAAATGACCTTTCCAATCGTAAAATAGACCCGAATCAAAAACCTAAAGGTTAACTTAACATGTCACGAATCACAACCGAAAAGCAACAAGATATATTATATCTAAAGGGTGAGCTTGATGCTCACTCCTTAAGTGATATATGGTCAATACAAAATACACTATTAAAAGAGGTGAAAAAAATTGATGTGGCACAGCTGATTCGTGTTGACTCTTCGGGACTTGCCACACTTGTCTATTTTTGTAATAAATATAATGTTACTTTAGACAGTGTGAATCCTCAGTTACTTACTTTAATTGCGCTTTATGATTTACAACCAGTGATACTAAAATAAGTTACACTCATCTTTAATCAAAAGACAAATTAAGATAATATGAATAATATTCAACATAAAATCACAAAAAATAATGAGTTTTAATAATGGACAAACAGCAAATAATAGATAAATTAAAAAGTTCACTTGATCTTGAGGAAGTGCATGTCATGACTAATGATGGTAGTCATTTTCAGGTCATTGCTATTGGTGAATTATTTGCAGATCTAAGCAGAGTAAAAAAGCAACAAGCTATTTATGCTCCTCTCGCAGAATTTATTAATGATAACCGTATTCATGCCTTATCAATTAAAACTTATACTCCAACAGAATGGCAACGTGAGCGGAAATTAATGGGATTATAGTGCCCTCTTCATCAAAACTAAATGAATGGCTATTTCCATAACCTGATGTTCTATAAAACAACAATATCATTGTACAAAGGTATCGCAACATGACAAACCCATTACTAAAAACTACACCACTTCCTTTATTTTCACAAATCAAGCCTGAACATGTTTTACCTGCAATTCAAGAGGCTTTGAAAAATTGTCGTCATACGATTGAAACAGTATTAACTAAAAATAGTCAATACACTTGGGATAATTTAATCCAACCCATTGATGAAATGGACGAAAAATTTAGTCGAGCATGGTCTCCTGTGAGCCATCTTAATTCTGTAAAAAATAGCCCTGAACTTAGAGAAGCCTATGAAGCTTGTTTGCCATTATTATCAGAATACAGCACATGGGTTGGACAGCATAAACCGCTTTATCAAGCCTATAAACAGATTAAAGAAAGTGAAGAGTATACCAAACTGACTAAAGCGCAAAAAAAGGTGATCGATAATGCATTACGTGACTTTGAGTTATCCGGAATCGGATTACCGGAAGATGAACAAAAGCGCTATGGTGAAATCGTTGCTAAACTTTCGGAACTCTCCTCTAAATATAGTAACAATGTTTTAGATGCGACCATGGGGTGGACAAAATTAATCACAAATTTAGATGACCTTACAGGCATGCCAGAAAGTGCATTAGCAGCAGCTAAAGAGCAAGCCAAAGCCAAAGGTCAAGAAGGCTGGTTACTCACCCTTGATATCCCAAGTTATTTACCTATTATGACTTACTGTGATAATCGTGATCTGCGTTTTGAGCTTTATCAAGCTTATAATACAAGAGCATCAGACCAAGGACCCAACGCGGGTAAATGGGATAATACTGAAATAATAAAACAAATTTTATCATTGCGTGATGAGCTAGCACATTTATTAGGCTTTGAGACTTATGCCGATAAATCCTTGGCAACTAAAATGGCTGAATCTACACAGCAAGTCATCGAATTTTTAACTGATTTAGCAAGTAAGGCAAAACCGCAAGGCGAAAAAGAACTCGCCGATTTAAAACGTTATGCTTACGAATTTTTTGGCGCTAGTGATATTAAACCTTGGGACATAGCTTATTACAGTGAAAAACAAAAACAATATCTTTATACCATCAATGATGAAGAGTTGCGCCCTTATTTCCCAGAGCAAACTGTTATAAATGGTCTATTTGAAGTTGTTCATCGTGTATTTGGCATTACAGCAAAACAACGACAAGGCGTCGAAGTTTGGGATCCTGAAGTTAAATTTTATGACCTCTATAATACAGATGGTGAATTAAAAGGTAGCTTTTACCTTGACTTATATGCTCGTGAACATAAACGAGGAGGCGCATGGATGGATGATTGTATTGGTCGTATGCGTTTTGCGGATGGTCACGTGCAAAAACCAGTTGCTTATTTAACCTGCAATTTTAACCGCCCTATTGGCGATAAACCTGCACTATTTACACATAATGAAGTCACAACGCTATTTCATGAGTTTGGACATGGACTTCATCATATGCTGACTGAAATTGATGTCTCTTCAGTTGCAGGAATCAATGGTGTGCCATGGGATGCAGTTGAATTACCAAGCCAATTTTTAGAAAACTGGTGCTGGGAACCCGAAGCATTAGCGTTTATTTCTGGACATTATGAAACAGGTGAACCTTTACCTGCTGAAATGCTTGAAAAAATGTTAGATGCTAAAAATTATCAAGCAGCGCTATTTATTTTACGTCAGTTAGAGTTTGGGCTGTTTGATTTTAAACTTCACAGTCAAAAAGATCCTGATATTTTAGAAACATTAAAGCAAGTTCGAGAGTTAGTTGCTGTGGTACCAACTGTTGAATGGGGGCGATTCCCTCATGCCTTTAGCCATATTTTTGCAGGGGGCTATGCCGCAGGTTATTACAGCTATCTCTGGGCTGAAGTATTATCAGCAGACGCCTTTTCTCGTTTTGAAGAAGAAGGCATTTTCAATACGAAAACGGGAAATGCTTTCCTTGATAATATTTTATCGCAAGGTGGAAGCGATGAACCTATGACACTGTTCAAAAACTTCCGAGGTCGTGAACCCCAACTAGAGGCTTTACTTCGTCACTATGGTATCCACTAGTACTTATTCTGCTCAGCTAAGCCAATTAGCTGAGCAGTGGTTATCCACACATGCAGATCTTCCTTTTGTCCTACTTAATCAAAATGATCAGCTAGCGCTACAAAAAACAGATGAGCCTAAATTAGGTGCCATCGCTGTTGATTTTACCTCTGGCGCCATGGCGCATCGCCGTCAATTTGGTGGAGGACGCGGTGAAGCGATAGCAAAAGCTGTTGGGGTAAAAGGTGATTACTTACCTACCGTCGTGGACGCAACGGCTGGGCTTGGACGTGATGCATTTGTATTAGCCGCTATAGGTTGTCATGTTACTATGTTTGAAAGACATCCTGTCGTTGCGGCTTTGTTAGACGATGGTCTACAACGTGCCTATCAAGATCCCAATATTGGTAGTTGGCTACAGCAGCATTTACATCTTATCTATCATTCGAGTATTACTGGACTTGATTCCTATCCAGATAAGCCAGATGTTGTCTATCTTGACCCGATGTTTCCACATCGTCAAAAAAGTGCGCTAGTCAAAAAAGAAATGCGCATTTTTCAACAATTGGTAGGGAGTGATAGTGATGCAGACAGTTTATTAGCACCGGCAAGGCGCTTAGCTAAAAAACGGGTTGTCGTAAAAAGACCGGATTCTGCACCTTTTCTCGCCAATGAAAAACCAACCGCTGAAATTAAAACCAAAAATCACCGATTTGATATATATACCCCTGTCAGTGCACTATAGGAATGATAAATATTATGCGATTAGATAAATTTCTCGCTCATCATTTAGGCATTAGCCGTACAATTGTTAATAAAGAATTAAAAGCGAAAAAAGTTACCGTGGATGGTGAAATCATAAAATCAGGAGCTTATCAACTTAGTCCAGAACAACTTGTCGAATACGATGGTTATGAAATCATACCCATCACACAAAACCGCTACTTTATGTTGAATAAACCTCAAGGCTATGTCTGCTCGACGGATGATCCTGATCATCCAACAATTCTCTATTTTATTGATGAACCCATGTCTGAAAAACTTCATGCAGCGGGACGATTGGATCTTGATACGACTGGACTTGTGTTATTAACCGATGACGGTCAGTGGTCACATCGCATTACGTCACCTAAACACCATTGCGAAAAAGTATATCAAGTGACGGTTGAACACCCATTAACCGATAATTTAATTGAAATATTTCACAATGGCATCCAGTTAAAAAGTGAAAAAACACTGACAAAACCGGCTAAACTGACAATTATCGATGAATTTCATGCGGAATTAATAATTAGTGAAGGACGTTATCATCAAGTTAAACGAATGTTTGCGGCGGTAAATAATCATGTTATTGCATTGCATCGCAAACAAATTGGCAATATTATTCTCGATGTTCCTGAAGGCGAATATCGTCCTCTTACGCAAGATGAGATTGAATCATTTTGTAAATAGCCAATATAAAACCGTCATTAATAAGTGAATTTAATGATCAAGCTAATTTAATCGAGCCATTATTATCAAAAAATGAAAAGTTAATAATTAATGAAAGCCAACAATCCATGAAGGAATCGCTACGTGCAGCCCTATGACAAACCAATAGAGATCAACATCTCGAAAAAAGCACTTATTTTTATTCTTGGATTATTATCTATGTTAATGCCACTATCCATAGATATGTACTTACCAAGTATGCCAACCATCGCCGAAAATTTTCATGTTTCTGATGCAACAGTACAACTCACCATTAGTTGTTATTTATTGGGATTTTCATTTGGTCAACTCATTTTTGGTCCTTTAACTGATAGCTATGGGCGCCGTTATGTCTTAATTTTTGGGTTAATTATTTTCATATTAGCTTCTATAAGTTGTGGAATTGCGGCCAACATTCATCAATTGATTACGGCTCGATTTTTTCATGGTATAGCTGCTGCTGCAACAGCTATCGTTGTGAACGCATTAATGAAAGACATTTATCGTGATCGTGATGAGTTTTCTAAAATGATGTCTTTTGTTATGTTAATCTCAAATGTCGCTCCGCTACTTGCACCGATTATTGGCGGATTTGTATTATATTGGTTTAATTGGCAAGCCAATTTTTTTGCCCTTGGATTAATTGCATTGTTGTGTTTGGTATTCGTTTTTACGGCTATTCCAGAAACATTAAGTCAATCTAAACGAGATAAATTTAGTTTAACGCGTATTCTCAGTAATTTCATAACGTTATTTCGGCATAGACAAGTATTGTCTTATATGATGATCGGGGCATTTTCAGGGGCTGGATTATTCTCATTTCTTAGTTTAGGGCCATTTGTCTATATGAACTTGCATGGTGTCGAATCAATCCATTTTGGTTATTATTTTGCGCTCAATATTACCGTAATGATTATAATGAATACGATTAATAGCCGTTTTGTTCGCCGTGTCGGTTCAATCAAAATGATGCAATTTGGGCTTTTAATTCAATTTATCATGGCTATCGCACTTACAGTGGTAACTATAACCAATTTAGGGTTTATCTATTTAGTTATCTGTGTAGCGGGTTATATTGGTTGTATATCAACCATTGGCGGAAATAGCATGGCGGTGGTGTTAGATTTTTATTCTCATATCGCAGGCACGGCATCTTCGCTGGCAGGCACGCTTCGATTTGCGGTAGCGGGGGCTATTGGTGTAATACTTTCTACGTTAGTCGCTGCTCATCCCCAGACAACCGTTAATCATAACATGAGCGAATGGCTCATGGTTGGTTCAATGGTAATCTGTAACTTTATTGCGGTCAGTTTATTTTTGCGTATAAAATCTTTCAGAAGGAATGAACAATGATCTATCAATTAGGTGATTTAAAACCACAAATTCATCAACGCTGTTTTATAGCAAATTCGGCGGATATCATTGGTAATGTAGTTTTAGAAGAAGGTGTTTCAATTTGGTTTAATGCCGTTTTACGAGGTGATATCGCACCTATTTTCATTGGTAAAAATAGCAATATACAAGATAATTCAACGATACATATTGAAACGAATATTCCGTGTATCGTAGGTGAAAATGTCACCGTTGGCCATAATGTTATTCTTCATAGCTGTACCATTGACAATAACGTTCTAATTGGCATGGGCAGTACCATATTGAATGGTGCTAAAATTGCCAAAAACTGTTTAGTCGGTGCTAATTCCCTTGTTACGCATAGCTTACCCTATGAAGAAGGTTGCTTAATTCTTGGCTCCCCAGCTAAAATCGTACGTAAATTAACGCAAGCAGAAATCGCAGCCAATATTGAAAATGCACAACATTATGTTCAAAATGGCGAAAGATTCAATAAAACGCTCAATCTTGTCGATTAATCGTAGCCCAATAAATTGTGATTTAAACATATTCACTCTGTGAGAGATTGCAATTTATGGTAAAATACCAACCATTTACTGCGATATTTTTAAGGTACATGTTTGAAAAAGCAAAAAATCACAGGAAAACAGATAATAATTGAACTTATTCTATTAGCGTTAATAGGATTATCCGTTTGCTTGTTTTTATCACTATCGACTTATAACTCATCGGATCCGGGTTGGTCACGTACGGCTTGGCATTATCCTGTCAGTAATTTTGGTGGTTTAATTGGTGCCTATGCTTCCGATATTTTGTTCCAATTTCTAGGCTATATTGCATTTAGTTTACCTGTCATTATTGCATTAATTTGTGTACAGTTAGTTGGTTATTTTTATCGACATGCTAACGAACCGATTAATTATTTCAGTGTCTCTTTTCGGATAATTGGTATTTTAGCCTTTGTTTTTAGTAGTACGGGTTTTTTTGCATTAAATATTAGTGATCCAAGCGAATTTGAAGCTGGTGGTTATCTTGGTTCAATCGTCATAGAAAATCTTTTACCTATGATGAATAACTTTGTTCTTTCTTTGATTCTTCTTGCTGTTTGTTTTGCTTGTGTAACTTTATTAACGGGGCTATCTTGGCTTTACATAATTGAAAAACTTGGTGCTTTTGTTATGGTTTTGCTTACACCAGTAAAATGGTTATTGCTATCCCGTCGTGTCAATCACGTTAATCAAATCGATACTGAACCCAAAAATCAAAAATTATCTCAAGACCAAGAACCTCAAATAACACTGTCAATCAATTCAAATAGTAGTCAATTAGATACTATGGATGATTTTCAAACAAATATAAGCAGTGAAAATAGCGAGACGTCATTAGAAACAAGCATTAATAAAACATCTGATAGTTCAACAACCTCTTTAACGGCTAACGAGAATGAACAACTCATAAAAACAGCAGCAGAGCTACTACAAACATTAGAAACATCAAAACAAACGCAATCATCCAAAAAAACATCGAGCAAAAAGAATAACACTGAACTTAATCAAAGTGATATCTTAGCTCGTATGGAATTGATTTTGAAAAACATCAATGAACAACAAAATCAAGACCAGATAATTCAAGCTGACGGTCAAGACTTTCAAGCTAAAAAGCTTGAAATAACAGAGCCTTTTGAAGAAGATAAATACACGATCACCGATGCACCGATCAAACCGTTATTTACCTTAACGCATAATGCGAACGAAACAAAACCCGATAGTCAAATCATTGCACCCCACGATGAAGCAACCAAAGAAATATCATCTTTTAAAGAAGTAGTTACACCTTTTACCACAAAAGTTGAAAATCAGAATCAATTTGAAGTTGAAAACCAAATAACACCACAATCCGAAGATGTCGATATTGATGTACTTAAACAAGAAAACCCAATCATCGATGATATATATCCAGAAGAGGTAAGGCTTGAGGAGACTCAAGTGCAAACTTTTGCTTTACGTGAAAATGACAGCGAAGAGGAAGAGAATGATGAGGGTGAAAGTTTGATTCACCCATTATTAAGACGTGATGATAAACCATTACCAAAACCAACCACACCACTGCCATCATTAAAGTTGCTTACTGCACCACCAACAACACGCATTGAAGTGGATCATGCAGCCTTAAATGCGATGTCAGAATTGATTGAAAAAAGCCTTTCTGACTATAGAGTCAAAGCGAAAGTTGTCGATTACATGCCTGGCCCAGTTATTACTCGCTTTGAAATTGAGCTTGCACCGGGTATCAAAGCTGCTCGTATTTCTACGCTAGATCGGGATTTGGCACGTTCGCTTTCAATGCCATCTGTACGTGTGGTAGAAGTCATTCCAGGCAAACCTTATGTTGGTATAGAGTTACCGAATAAAAATCGACAAACAGTCTATTTTAGAGAAGTCTTAGACAGCCCACAATTTAGAAATGCCCAATCGCCACTTACGGTTGTGTTAGGTAAAGATATCTCAGGGCAATCTGTAGTTGCCGATTTAGCAAAGATGCCACATTTATTGGTTGCCGGTACCACGGGGTCAGGTAAATCCGTTGGTGTCAATGCCATGATTTTAAGCATTTTATATAAATCATCGCCAGAAGATGTCCGGTTTATTATGATTGACCCTAAAATGCTTGAACTGTCAATTTACGAAGGGATCCCGCATCTATTAACACAAGTCGTGACCGATATGAAAGACGCCGCTAACGCCCTTAATTGGTGTGTTAATGAGATGGAAAAGCGTTACCGACTTATGTCAGTTTTAGGTGTACGCAATATTGCTGGTTATAATGAAAAAATTAAACAAGCAGAAGAAATGGGTAGACCGATTCCCGATCCACTTTGGAAACCAACCGACAGTATGGATCTCAATATGCCGACATTGGAAAAATTACCTTATATTGTCGTCATGGTTGATGAATTTGCCGATCTTATCATGGCGGTGGGTAAAAAAGTCGAAGAATTGATTGCAAGGCTTGCTCAAAAAGCACGGGCTGCTGGTATTCACCTTGTATTAGCCACGCAGCGTCCATCCGTAGATGTAATTACAGGTTTAATCAAAGCCAACATCCCTACGCGTATTGCTTTTACAGTTTCGAGTAAAATAGACTCACGCACTATTTTGGATCAAATGGGGGCAGAATCGTTACTTGGTATGGGAGATATGCTATATCTTGCACCTAATAGTTCAATTCCGATACGTGTTCATGGTGCATTTGTCCGTGATGAAGAAGTCCATGCGGTCGTTCAAGATTGGAAAGCGCGTGGTACGCCAAAATACATTGAAAATGTCACCGTAGCCACCGATGACGGCGAAAGCGGTAGTTCAGATAGTCTTGACGAAGAACTGGATCCCCTATTCGATCAGGTTGTGGAATTTGTTGTTGAAACTCGCCGAGCTTCAATTTCAAGCGTTCAGCGAAAATTTAGAATTGGTTACAACCGAGCAGCAAGAATTGTGGAGCAAATGGAAGTCGAAGGCATTATCAGTGCGCCAAGCCACAATGGAAATCGTGAAGTACTTGCTACATCATCGCATAATGATTACTAGTTATTCAATTACCAATCTATTTTTAAATAGATTGGTAATGTGCCAGTTAAATTCATTCAGTTACATTTTCTAACAATTTCAAAAAGACAAGCAAGTTTGACATTTCATATAGGTATTAATCAATAATGAACGATTATTCAAAGCAAGTGGCATTCATAGAATCAAAACTGATTAAAGATCAGCAATCTTTACCAGTACAATTTGCCATTAAAGCTTTAATCAGAGAGATATGCTTATCGCCCAAACCAGGGCTGGTTGATATGAATAATAACGGTGCGCACCATGATATGAATTTTCAAACTTTTATTGCCAGTATTGAGGCAATATCATGTTGGTTTGAACCCTTCTATCAGTATGGAATAGATTCAGCTAATAAAGATCCTCATCTTTTTTTAACTGATATAAGACCTATTGGGATACAGTGTGAACAAGCGATGTACCATGCTACACATCAAATTAATACCCATAAAGGTGGGATTTTTGCTTTTGGTTTGTTACTTGGCGCTATCGGTAGATTAACGAAACAACAACGACAAATCAATATTCAAAGTATCAACCACGAAGTGTCGACAATTTGCCAAGGCATTGTTGATCATGAGCTTAAACAAAATCATCAAATAAAATCCGTGGGTGAAAAGCTATTTAAACTACACAACCTATCTGGCGCACGAGGAGAAGCAGAATCAGGTTATGCTACAGCAATAAATATCTCACTCCCTATTTACAAACAGATGCAACATAATGGTTATAATGAAGAAGATTCCTTATTACAAGCATTGCTATACTTGCTTGCCTATAATCAGGATACCAATTTGGTATCAAGAGGTGGGCTTGAGGGTTTAAACTTTGTCAAACAACAGGCTAAGCAGATTATTTTGCAAGGTGGCATTACACACCCAGATGGCATTCAGCTATTAACTCAACTTGATGATAAGTTGATTGAACGCAATTTAAGCCCTGGTGGTTCTGCTGATCTTATTGCAATAACCTGGTTTTTATCTCATTACTAGCAAAAAATGATATTGATCAAAAAAAATTAAAAATAATATTGATTATCATTACTAATAATATATTATTTCACCCCCAAAGTATTAAATTAACTTAAAAAAACAATGAAATTGAAATCAATATCTTTATTAGTAATCAGTGCTTTTAGCGCCAATTGTGTACAAGCTTACAATCATGATGTGACTACAGACATCATTTTACCTTTCAACCAAATCGATGAACGTTATTTTTTAACAAATAGCAGCACTACACCAGTGAATATTATTGCAGAAAATGGTTTAACGATTAAAGATGATGCATCTTTCCATTTGGGTTTTAGTGGCAAAACAGCTACCGAATCCGCCTCAAATGCACAAGGTGACATTAACATGTTCATCAAAGGCAATTTTCAAATCTATAATGACACGTGGATTGGTAAATTTGATACCAAATTCTTTACCCAATATTTAGGATTACACAGTGATTTTCCTTTTGATCCTATAGAGCACGATATTAACGTTCATGTTTCGGGTGATATTAATGTTGAGTTAGGTGCAGATAAACAACGAGGTGGTTTGATGATTTTAGCCGGTAACGTAATGCGCACCGGCCCAAATTCTACAGGAAAAACAACGGTTATTGTTGACGGTGATACGAATATTCGCAGTGGCGATAATCATCTAGCTGGCACCGCCTCTGCCCCTGCAAGACTGACCACCCGTACCTTTAATTTAACGGGCGGAGACATTGAAATCATTGGTGCAAAAACAGTATTAGAAACGACAAATAAGGATTCTAATCGTTCTTCTGTTTTAATAGGTAAAACAGGCAAAATGATTGTCATGCGAGAGGGAACGGTTGACGTCAGCCGTGGTGGTAATTTCGATGTTGTAGATCAAGGAATCTTGAGTGCCAGCCGAGGTAATGGTTTTATAAAACTCGCACCAAATGGACAAGTAAATGTTGGTAAAAATGCGACAATCGAATCCTCTAAGGGTTCACTGTCAATTAGCGATCAAACCAATAAAACATCTCAACTCAATATTGATGGTATCGTTAGCTTTGGTATTTCTGATACCAAACAGGTCAATGTGATACGCGGTGATAACATCAATCTTTCATCTAATGCCAAATTTTCAGTAACAGATGACTTTATCAAAAATGGATTGAAATATACGACAACCGATGTAAATGCGACAGTTTTAGCCGCAAATAATAAATTAACGATACACTCTATTCAAGACGGTCAACTAAAACCACTTGTTCAAAATATTTATGGGGACTTGAACTTTAAGCAATCGGGAAATGAACTTGTATTTGTCAATGCGAGCAATGTCACCAATTTCGATGATGTAAAAAATGCACAAAATGCAGCTAAACGCCAAGTCTCACGTTATTATCAACAATCAGGTATTTCTTCAAAAAATGTCGCAAAACGATTGACCGATAATTTGGTAAAAGTCGCTTATGAATCAATGTATAACACAAATAATAATGAAATGATAAGTAAAACTAATACCAAAGCTGGGGAATTAAATTGGCAAATACTCAGCAATATGGCACGTGGTAATTTAGCCATTGAATCAAAAGGAACGACACTATTTTTTAATCAAAATATCGCTGGGCTTTATAATAACAATCATGGTTTACACTTAACTGAAATCGCAATGAATTCACTGAATGATACCAAAGCCATTTTAGATAAACGAGGTCACCAATTTCATCTAAACCAAGGTGAAGAAAATAATTTATGGGTTAACCTGACTCACCATTATGAAAATACCGATAATAATCAGGGCATTTCTGGATATAAATACACTTCTAATGGGTTTATGCTCGGGTTCGATAAAGAAGTTATCGATAATCTTTTAGTGGGTAGTGCCATTGGTTATTCCACTGGTAAATATAAGGATAAAGCGGCTTCATCAAATGATTCTGATATCCATCAATATCAAATTCAGTTATACAGCAGTTATAAATTTCCTAATAATATGCTTGGGTCTACATTCGCAGGCTATTCTTTCGGAAAAAATGATTTAAAAACTCACGATAGTTTTAATACTATCAAGGAAAAATTCAATAACAAAACATGGAATTTTGGCGGTGCTATTGGCTATCATTGGCAAAATACCGAAGAATTTGCAATGATTCCAAGTATTGGTTTAACTTATATTCATACCGAAAATAGTGCTCACAATGTTAGCTATAATCAAATCAACTTGGTTAAATATGGTCAAGCGACAAATTCTGCGGTATTGATGCCGCTTGATTTGACTGCAACTTATTCTTTCTTCAAAAATAAGGATAGTCAATTAACTTTAACGGGTCAAACCGGCTATACTTTTAATTTTAGTCGCAATAAATTTGATAGTGATATTACCCTTAATGGCATTAATGGATTATCTAAAATGCATAGCTATTCATCAAACAGAACGAAAAATCAATATAATTTAGGGGCTGGAATCGTTTATCAATATCAGTTGATAAATTTAAATCTTGATTATCAATACTTTGGTCAAAGTAAAAAGAATAGTCATTATTTTACAGCAAGTGCTAAGATAGATTTCTAAAATTTCAAACTTGATTGTATTAAAGTTCGCAATATAAAACTATGGTGGTAAAATGTATCACCTTAGTTTTATATTAAATAATATCTTTCAATCGTTCTTGATATTCAGTATCATTCGTAAACTGCCTTTTAATGATAAAAACGTACATTTATCACTGATGTCTTTAATAAAAATTAGCTATTTACTTATTTACTCTTCTGATTTTAGCACTTAACACTATTATCAAATATAAGGAATACGTTATGACAATCTTTGAAGAAAAAGCATTAGCATTAAGTACAAAACTGCAGTGTAAATTTCATCATGCTTTAGATAATCAGCCTCAATATATCACTTTAGCCATGGAAAAGGTTTTATTTCAGATCCAATACTGATGATAACCTTGCTTCTGAATCTATTTTACCGAATGCATTTGAATCCAAGTTTACTAACGTATTGATGAATAAGTCAACAATACAACCCATAGCCAAAAAATCATTAATTAAATCGATAGAGTATGGAGTCTGTAAATAGCGTATTTAATTAATAATTTTTATCTCATCTGCATTCATATTGTTGAACCATCAACTTTATTGCTGAAGAATAAAATATGAAATCTATGATTAATCAATTAACGCTTAAAACTAAGCTTATCAGTTTGATTTGCGCTGTATTTATATTTTCAGTTGTTGTTCAATATATTTATATTATCTATGTGATAAACAAAGAGTATTTTTATCTGTCTTCTCAACGATTTAAAAATATTGCCGAATTAGTATCAACTAATCATAATCTCATTGATCAAGTCAGTAATCCCACGTCAGACAATTTACAAGCAATCCAACATTATACCGAACAAGTTCGCCAACTTTCTTTAGTCGATTTTATTGTCATTTTTAATATGCAAGGTGTACGGTATTCGCATCCCGATATAAATAAAATAAGAGAACCTAGAGTAGGTGGCAATGAACAAAAAACGTTACAAGAAGCGCCCTATCAATCCTCATCAACAAGAACATTTGACGATTCAATTAGCGCAATGAGTCCGATATTCAATGATAAACGTCAACAAATTGGTATGGTTTTAGTTGGACAAACACGCCAAAAAATTAATTATCTGGCTTCAAAGTCAAGCCAACCAATCGGGTTATCATTATTTGTATCCTTTACGTTAGCTGTTATTTTAGCTTGTTTGTTATCGCGTCATATTTCGAAACGATTGTATGGATTTAAACCTACCCAAATGGCTCAACTTTTTGAAGAACATAATGCCATTATTAGAACCGTCAAAGAAGGCATAGTGGTGATTAACCGAAATGGATTAATTTCACAAATTAATGATGAAGCCGTTAGAATATTACATATGGATAAGAGTAAGGAAAACATTATCGGCAAGCCCATTAGCACCCTGATTCCTAATACACGTTTAAATGAAGTTATGAACAAGGGGATTGCTGAATATGATTGTGAGCAAAATATTGATGGTGTGGTAATTTTGATTAATCGTATTCCATTATATGTAAAAAATAAATTAGTTGGAGCCATTGCTTCTTTTCGTGATATAACTGAAATACGCCAGTTAACAGAGAAATTAAAAGACATTAATCGTAATGCCGACACATTACGTTCTCAATCACATGAATTTAGTAATAAATTGCATGTAATTTATGGGCTAGCCTATCAAGATAATAAAAAAGAATTAGTCAATTATCTAGAAGGTATTATTGGCAATAAACAACCAAAATTAGATGAGATTAGTCAGTACATTAAAGACCCCATTATTGCTGGCTTTCTTAATAGTAAATTGAGTCGAATAAAAGAATTAGGGGTATCGTTAACTTTTAACATTAATGGAATGCTCGCCCCTATTTCTAATCACTTAGTCATTCATAGTTTAATCACTATTCTTGGCAATCTAATCGATAATAGTTTAGATGCCGTTCATAGTTTAGCTGATAAAAAAATAGAGATAAATTTTACTGTCCAAAACGGCTATTTTTACATCGAAATCATTGATAACGGGATAGGTATTTCTGAAAAAGAGGTAAAGCATATCTTTCAAAAAGGCTATTCAACCAAAGGAGATAATCGTGGTATGGGATTATATTTGGTTTTATCTTGTGTTAATGAACTTGGCGGTAATATTCAGTTATTCAATCTTGGTAAGAAAAAAGGAACATGCTTTAAAATATCACTGCCATTAGCAGTCCTTTATCGAGAAGTATCATAATTGTAATGACCTGATAATTTATAAATATGTCTCATAAAAATGAAATTAAATAACATATAAGTTACCTAATTGTAGTTAACCGCAATTAGGCTTTAACATTTATTATTTATCTAACGTGATTTCATCCAACGATAAACTAAAACTTGGCACAAATATTTCTAAAAAATAATTCATTTCAGGACTTCCGCGTTCAGATAATGTCTTTTTCAAACGCTGCTCAGCCAATCTAAACTCATTATTACCGGCACTAAGCTCTTCAATCGTCTTAAGATAAGCACATAACGCATCAGCCTGTTTGACAATGTTTTTTTCTGTTTCATCATAAAAGTCATCATCAATGAGCGTTCTAAAATCATCTTGTAACTCTTGCGGTAACATATTAATTAGCTTGTTTTGTGCAATTTTTTCAATCTTTTTGTATTCTGTTGTAATTTGAGGATTATAGTATTTTGTCGGTGTAGGAAGGTCTCCAGTAATCACTTCAGATGCATCATGATACATAGCTAATAAAGCGATTCTTTCAGGATTAACTTTTCCATCAAAATGTTTGTTTTTGATGATTGCTAACGCATGTGCAACAAAAGCAACTTGAAGACTATGCTCAGATACATTTTCTGTTCTGACATTGCGCATTAACGGCCAACGATTAATTAATTTTAATCGTGAAAGATGAGCAAAAAAATGGCTTTTATTCATATCATCATCTCATTAGTTATAAAAACAAAAACGCTCCCATTAAAAAATGGAAGCGTTTAAATTCATTTTTAAAACAAATTGTTAAGCTAAAACAAGCTGTTTTGTACCCAATGCGAGCGGAACAGTTTGATCATCAGCAAATGTAACATATTCCCATGCACTTTGCTTAGCTAACAACGCTTGTAATAATTGATTATTTAATGCGTGTCCTGATTTGTAACAAATCACTTCACCTATCATGTTGTGACCACTCATATACAGATCGCCGATAGTATCTAGCATTTTATGGCGAACAAACTCATCCTCAAATCGTAAACCATCTTCATTGAGAACTTTATAATCATCCACCACAATGGCACAATCTAAACTACCACCTAAGCACAAACCTTTAGATTGTAATGCTTCGATATCTCGCATAAAACCAAACGTTCTCGCACGGCTAATCTGACGAATGAAAGATTCAGATGAAAAATCCAACTGATAACGTTGAGAACTATTATCAATTGCTGGGTGATGAAAATCGATTGTAAAATCCAATCTGAATCCACTATATGGTCTCACTTCAGCCCATTTATCCCCATTTTCAACACGTACCGTCTCTTTGATGCGTAAAAACTTTTTAAGCGCATTTTGTTCAACAATGCCAGCATCAAGCAGCAAATAGACAAACGGGCTTGCGCTACCATCCATAATAGGAATTTCTGGTGCATTAACCTCAATAATAATATTATCAATACCCAGTCCTGCTAATGCTGAATTGATGTGCTCAACCGTCGAAATACGCACATTATCTTCATTAACCAGACAGGTACAAAGCATTGTATCGCGAACCGATTTAGCATCCACAGGAAAATCAACATAAGGATTCAAATCAGTTCGACGATATATAACACCCGTATTTTCAGGAGCAGGACGCAACGTCAAAGTAACTTTTTTGCCAGTATGTAAACCGACACCAGTTGCTTGAATTGTCTTTTTTAATGTTCTTTGTTTCATTAGCACCTACTGTTTTTTTATTTGTTTCTATTGAACTATGACAATAAAAAATCAAATAAGTTCACTTTTAATTCGCTTGTTTACGAATAAAAGCAGGAATATCTAAAATCTTATTTTCTTCAAGCGGAGAAATTGCTTGTTCATTCACTACTTTAGCTAATTTCTCTTCTTGTTGACCCAAATTGTTATTTTGGCTAAACAATGAGTTTTGTTGAATTGGTTTGGTTATTTTCGCTTCAGGACGTTTATCCATACCAATACCCGTTGCAACCACAGTAACACGAATTTCATCTGACATATCTGGATCGAAAGTTGTACCAACAACTACTGTTGCATTATCAGAAGCAAAAGCTCTTACCGTGCTACCCACTGTTTCAAACTCTTCCAAACCAAGATCTAAACCAGCGGTTACATTAACTAATACACCACGCGCACCAGATAAGTCGATGTCTTCAAGTAGTGGACTTGAAATAGCCATTTCAGCCGCCTCTTCAGCTCGATTATCGCCACTTGCACGTCCAGAACCCATCATAGCATATCCCATCTCTGACATCACTGTTCTAACGTCAGCAAAGTCAACATTGATATGTCCTGGTTTGGTGATTAATTCTGCGATACCTTGCACAGCACCTTTTAATACGCCATTTGCTGCGGCAAATGCATCTAATAGTTTAACACCACGACCTAAAACTTTTAACAATTTATCATTTGGTATAGTAATAAGTGAATCGACGTGTTTTGCTAACTCAGCGATGCCTTGTTCAGCAAAAGCCATACGCTTTTTACCTTCAAATCCAAATGGTTTAGTCACAACAGCAACCGTCAAAATACCCAATTCTTTAGCAATTTCGGCAACAACTGGAGCAGCGCCCGTACCTGTGCCACCGCCCATACCAGCGGCAATAAACACCATATCAGCACCTTCAATTGCACTGCGGATGACCTCACGATCTTCCTCGGCAGAGTTTCTACCCACTTCCGGATTAGCACCTGCACCAAGACCTTTAGTCACATTCGTGCCGATTTGGATAGTTTGACCTACCTTAATTCTTTTCAATGCTTGCGCATCAGTATTTGCCGCAAAAAATTCAACACCTTCAATATGCTCAGCAATCATATGTTCGACAGCATTACCACCGCCACCACCGACACCAATAACTTTAATGACTGCTGCTGGTTCATCATCTGCAACCATAGGCTCAAACATAACTTATCTCCAAATATACGATCTAAGGACATTGTACATATAACCGCCAACAATGTCCACGAAGTTCTTGAAATATATTAGCTAAAATTCTTTTTTAAACCAACCGGTCAATCGTTTAGCTATCCCTTTTAATGATGACTTATGATTATCTTTGCCATCATCACTTAATAAACTTTGTTTCCCGTAATGTAATAATCCTACTGTCGTTGAACAATAAGGCTTTTGTACATAATCAGTTAATCCTGAAATATTTAACGGCTGTCCTACACGAACTTGATTTTGAAAAACTTTTTCAGCACACTCCACCATTCCTTTTATTTGTGCTGCACCACCAGTTAATACTATACCTGCAGCTAATTGATATTTTACATTTTGTTTTTTCAATTCATCTTGTAAAGATAATAATTCTTTTTGTACTAACGATAATAATTCTGAATAGCGAGGTTCAATTACGTCAGCCAGTGTTTGACGTTGTAAAGAACGGGACGGTCGACCACCGACACTTGGCACATCAATAACTTCATCTTTACCGATTAATGAACCAACAGCACATCCATAACGAATTTTGATATTTTCTGCATCCATTGGAGGAGCACCAAATGCATAAGCGATATCACTCGTCACGACATTTCCTGCATAAGGGATGACAACTGAATGGCGTAATGCTCCGCCTGTGTAAACTGTCACATCCATCGTTCCACCACCGATATCAATGACACAAACCCCTAACTCTTTTTCATCATCAGTTAATACTGCATAGCTTGATGCTAACCCCGAAAAAATAAGCTGATCAACTTTCAATCCACAACGTTCAACTGCTTTTACTATATTCCTTGCCATATCATTATGACAAGTGACTAAATGCACTTTCGCTTTCATCCGAACGCCAGATAATCCTATTGGATTTTTAATTCCTTCTTGCAAGTCAATGGAATATTCTTGCGCAATTACATGTAATATTCTGTGTTCATCTAGTATTCTTACTGATTTGGCAGTATGAACAACATTCTCAACATCTTCGGCAGTCACTTCTTCATCGGCAATTGGCACCATGCCTATCTCATTTTGACAACGTATGTGTTTGCCAGAAAGACTTAAATAAACAGAGGAAATCTGGCAATCAGCCATCAATTCAGCTTGATCAATTGCACGTTGGATTGATTTAACTACAGACTCAAGATCGTTTACACCACCTTTATCAACCCCCTTTGATGGGCAATGTCCAACGCCGATGATATTGACAATACCATCGGGAAGAACTTCGCCAACAAGAGCGAGTACTTTTGATGTACCTACTTCTAGTCCAACCACCAATTTTTTTTCTGTTGCTTTCATATTTCAGCCTTAAATTATTCCCTACTGAGCCATTTTTTCTCTTTGTACTGAAATGCCATTCTCATAACGTAAATCAGCGACCGTTATTCTTTCATCAGCTGGTATTCTTGATTGAATTTCAGGAAATAATTTGATAAATCGTTGATAACGTTGTTCGATATGTTCGTTACCTAACATCAATTTTATTTCATGATTTTCTTCACAAAAATCGGCTATACACTGTTTCACCATTAGCTGCCAAGCATTTCGCTCATCAGCTATCGCAGATTGAATATGCAAAGCTAATTGATTACTAGCTAATTTTTTTGAAAGATCATCTAATTTATAATACGTTTCTAATACTGGTTTTGCTTTACCTTCCGGACCATAAAGTCTGGGTAATTTTAACTCGCCAATACGATCTAGCGGCACACTAAATACATTTCCATTTTTATCTAGTAAAAATAAATCATTCCAATAAAAGACCGGTTTGTACTCTTCGACATAAACAATTAATTTATCTGGCCATTGCTTACGTACACTAACCTGCTTTACCCACGGAAATCTTAATATTTCTTGTTGTATATCATTTACATCTTGACCAATATAAGTATTAGGTAACCCTAATCCCAGAATCGCTTGTCTAAGGTCATCTTCGGTCGTATAAGTGTATTCGCCACTAAAATTTAATTGTGACAATACCATCTGCTCTGGATCATCCATCCAATTTTTAACACTTTGAATGACCCAAACGCTAATAACAATAATTGTTAGTAGAAACAAAAAGCCAATCAACTGCTCTTTGCTACTAAAAATAAGCAAGCGCCTAGTTTTTAGGTTTTCCCTTCTATGAGCGGCTTGCCGAATTTGTTTCATAAAATAAGGCCAGTTATATTGTTGCTGAATTCAAGATTCGACTAACAAGCTCTTTAAATGACCAGCCATATTGTTTTGCAGCCATGGGAACTAAACTATGATCTGTCATTCCTGGTGCGGTATTAACTTCTAACAAATAAGGGATTTGATTAGCATCAAACATAATATCAACTCGTCCCCAACCTCGGCAGCCAACCGCTTTATAAGCATCAAGTGCTAACTTACGGATCTCTTGCTCTTTTTCATCAGATAATCCACTTGGGCAAAAATACTGCGTAGAATCTGACAAATATTTTGCATCGTAATCATAAAACTTTGTCGCCGGTTTGATATGAATTGACGGTAAAACGTCTTCTCCAACAATAGCAACGGTAAATTCTGGGCCAGATAAAAATGATTCAACCATAACAGAATTATCATATTTAAAAGCATGTTCGAGAGCTGTCTTAAGCTCATTAGCATGATTAACTCGCGTCATTCCTACACTTGAACCTTCATGACTTGGTTTTACAAATAGAGGAAGCCCAAGCTTTTGCACAATGGCATCAGTATCAATTGAGCAGCTCTTTTCTACCATAACATAATCAGCAACTGGTAAACCTAGCGCTTTCCAAACTAATTTAGTTTTTAACTTGTCCATAGTTAGTGCAGACGATAAAACATCACTACCGGTATAAGGAATATTTTGATAAGTCAAAATTGCTTGAACAATACCATCTTCACCACCACGACCATGAAGAATGACAAATGCTTTAGTAAAGCCATCTTCTTTTAAGTTGGTAATTGGTTGATCTTTAGTATCTATAAGATGGGCATCAACTCCACTAGCCAATAATCCTGCTAGTACAGCTTGACCTGATTTAAGCGATACTTCCCGCTCTGCAGATGTTCCACCATACAATACCGCAACTTTATCAATCATTATAGACCTTCTCCTGAAAAAATTTGAGCATCGGCTAACTGACGTGCAATACGACCTACACTACCCGCGCCTTGAGTTAATAACAGATCTCCACCTTTTAAAATTTCTTTCATCATTTCAGGTAAGAGATCTAAATCTGAAACATAAATCGGATCCACTTTGCCCCGATTACGAATTGAACGGCACAAAGAACGACTATCTGCTCCGGCAATCGGTTGCTCACCAGCAGAATAGACGTCTAACATTACAAGCGCATCAACCTGAGATAGCACTTGAGCAAAATCATCAAATAAATCACGAGTACGTGTATATCGATGAGGTTGGAATAGCATAACTAAACGACGATCCGGCCAACCATTTTTAGCCGCTTGTATCGTTGCATTAACTTCACTTGGATGATGACCATAGTCATCAACCATCATAATGTCTTTACCATTAGCATGCGGAAAAACGCCTAGTAAATCAAAACGCCGACTTGTACCAGCAAATTTTGCCAATGCATTAATGATCGATTGATCATCTATGCCATCTTCAGTCGCTGCAATAATTGCGGCCGCTGAATTTAAAGCATTATGTTTACCGGGTGCATTTAATTCGATTTCTAAATCATTACGATCTGGACGACACACAGTGTAGTAACTGACGCCTCGTTCTTGGCGATAATTTTTAATTACCACATCCGCTTCTTCACTAAAACCGTAAGTAATAATTTTACGTCCAACAATCGGTAAT
This sequence comes from Gilliamella sp. B3801, assembly GCF_026536645.1. Classification (NCBI taxonomy): domain Bacteria; kingdom Pseudomonadati; phylum Pseudomonadota; class Gammaproteobacteria; order Orbales; family Orbaceae; genus Gilliamella; species Gilliamella sp. B3801. The sequence continues at coordinate 207,684 of NZ_JAFNNR010000005.1, read as the reverse complement.
AATTCACGATTAATTGGATCGTCATAACACATCACCGCTAGACCATAAAAAGGTAAATTACGCAAAAAAGAGATAAATGTTTGTTTAAGATTTTCCACACTACCTTGATAGGTGTCCATATGGTCTGGTTCAATATTGGTAACAATAGAAACCATAGGTTGTAAGTGTAAAAATGAAGCATCACTTTCATCTGCTTCAGCAATAAAATAACGGCTACTACCTAATTTAGCATGCGTGCCTGCCGCTTTAACTAAACCGCCATTAACGAACGTTGGATCAAGTTTCGCTTCGGCATAAATAGCGGTGACCATGGCGGTTGTCGTTGTTTTACCATGTGTACCCGCAATAGCGATACCATATCGGAAACGCATAAGCTCGGCTAACATTTCAGCCCGCTGTATAACAGGAATACGAGCTTCCCGCGCTGCTACAACTTCAATATTATCTTGTGAAATTGCGGAAGAGATTACGACAACGCTTGAATTAATCACATTTTCAGCTGCATGACCAATCACAATTTTCGCACCTAATTTTTTTAGATGCTCAGTAACAGCATTTTCTGCAATATCTGAGCCACTAATTTCGTAACCTTCATTAGCAAGAACTTCAGCAATTCCTCCCATACCTGCGCCACCAATACCCACAAAATGGATATGTTTGACACGTTTCATTTGAGGAATAATTGCTCTTAATTCTGCTAATTCCTTTGTATTCACAATCTAACTCCTAAATATTCTGTAGTTGAGTATTTTGTTTATTTTTTATTGAGCTTTTTTAATTTTGTAAAATTCTAATTATGCATTTAAAGCTATTATTATCTAAACATTGATCTAACCTGCAACATCTTGACACGATTATTACATAAAGTTATATCAAAAACTAATTATTTTATCACTGATTTTATCGTATCCGCCACTCTTTCGGTAGAATTTGTAATAGATAGACTTTTCGCCTTAACCGCCATTTCGATTAATTTATCTCTATTTAAATTTCTTAACACACTCATCAATGATTCGCTATTAAAGTCAGGTTGTTCAATAATCTTTGCAGCATCAATATCTGAAAGCGATTTAGCATTCCAAAATTGTTGGCGATCTTTATGCATAAAAGGGACAAAAATCGCACCAATGCCGACAACTTCGATTTCACTTACCGTTAATGCCCCACTGCGACAAATCACAATATCCGCCCAACGATAGGCTTCTGCTACATCAGTAATAAATTCAGTCACTTTATTTTTTGTCATATCACAATCTTGATAGGCTCGCATAACAGGTTCTAGCATGCCTTTTCCTGTTTGATGCCAAACAACAAATTTATCGGATAATTTTGTCATTACCTGAGGAACAACATCATTGAGTACTTTTGCCCCTTGACTTCCGCCCATTACTAAAACTCTAATTGGTTCTTGACGATTTTCAAAACGTTCGTTAGGTTCAGCAATAGTTAATAAATCGTCACGAACAGGATTTCCTACTACTTCAGCTTTTGGAAAAGCTGTCGGAAATGCTTGTAAAACTTTAGTTGCAATTTTTGCAAGCCACTTATTAGTTAACCCTGCTACACCATTTTGCTCATGTAATACGACAGGAATTCCTAATGTCTTCGCTGCAATGCCACCCGGCCCAGACACATACCCTCCCATACCAAGTACAACATCCGGTTGATAAGTTTTTAAGATTTTTCTGGCTTGTAGAACCGCTTTTAAGATTTTATAAGGTGCTTTTAGCATTGCAGCAATTCCTTTACCGCGTAGACCTGATATTTCTATAAAATCAATCTCGATACCATTTTCAGGGACTAAATGCGCTTCCATTCGATCTGCTGTGCCAAGCCATCTGACTTGCCAGCCTTGTTTCATTAAATAATGCGCAACGGCAATACCTGGAAAAACATGTCCACCTGTACCACCTGCCATAACTAATAATTTTTTCATTACTTTATTGACCTTATTCTTGCTTGGGCTTGTTGTTGTCTAAATTCAAAATCGATTCTAAGTAGGATCGCCACAGCCACACTCATTACAATTAAACTCGATCCACCATAGCTAATGAAAGGTAACGTTAATCCCTTAGTAGGTAACATTCCAGATGTTACCCCCACATTAACAAAGGTTTGAAAACCAAACCAAATACCGATTTGGCAAGCTAAATAGCCAGAAAATTGTAATCCTTCATTTAATGCTCGATACCCAATCGCCAATCCCTTAAAAGCCAGAGAAAAAAGTAATGTCAGCAGGAAAATGACGCCAAGATAACCAAATTCTTCCGAAATAATAGCGAAAATAAAATCGGTATGGCGTTCAGGTAAATAACCTAATTTCAGAATCGAGTTACCCATTCCTTGCCCAGCAAATCCTCCATTACCAATTGCTATTAATGAATTCACTAACTGGTAACCTACACCATTAGCATCTTCCCAAGGATTAAGAAATGTTAATAACCGTTTTAAACGGTATGACTCAAATAATATTAAACTGACAACCGCTGCAACACCTGTCGATAAAATAGCGATAAATTGCCACAACTTTGCACCAGCGATAAATAGAATTCCGATAGTAACAATAAATAATACAATTACTGTGCCTAGATCGGGTTGAAGTAATAGCAAAATGGAAAGCACAGCCATAACGACCATTGGCTTAAAAAAACCCCAAAATCCATTTTGTACTTCATCTGACTTTCGAGTCAAATAACTTGCTAAAAATACAAATAAAGCCAATTTAGCAAGCTCTGCCGGTTGAAAGTTAAAAACGCCTAGCGGAATCCATCTTGCAGCGCCATTAATGGAAGACCCCACGCCTAAAACAGCAACAAGCATGATAATTGTCATAATGAGTAATACTGTTCCAAATTGCTGCCAACGTTTCATTGGGATCGATAAGGTTATACACATTAAAACAAGTGAAATACCCAGCTGTATGAGTTCACGCTGAGTATAGAAAAAAGGATTATTATCATTCGATGACATTGACGCTGATGTCACCATAACTAATCCGAATATCATCAATCCAAATACCGTCCAAAGCAATTGATTATCAAAAGGGACGTGAGGATTAACTTGCTTTTTTATAGCCAACGAAATCATTTTTCACTCCTTTGCGCATATTGTTTAGCCAAAAGTGCAAATTGATTTCCTCGCTCTATATAGTTTTTAAATTGGTCTAAACTTGCACAAGCTGGTGAGAGTAAAACAATATCGTTAGCCTCTACTTTTTGAGCGATTATTTGCATAGCCTCAGCTAATGTCGCAGTCATTGTTGTGATTTTGGGTGCTAATTTTGCTAATAACTCACGATCTCGACCAAAACAAAAAATCTCAAGATGACTATTTTTTAGATATGGAATTAATGGAGAAAAATCAGCTGATTTTCCATCACCACCAAGCAATAAAAATAATTTTCCATGACATACGACACTTTTTAAAGCAGCTTCCGTACTACCTACATTGGTTGCTTTAGAATCATTAATCCATTTGACCCCATTTTGTTCCAAAACTAATTCAAAACGATGAGGTAAACCATGAAAGTTGGCTATTGTTGCTAAACTAGATTGTCGTGATATTGATAATTTATCTGCAATAGCTAATGCTGCTAACGCATTGAGATAATTGTGGCTTCCCGTTAGTTTCATTGTGTTAGTCGATAAAACGGGCTTTTCCTGCGCAATCAAATGTGCATAATCATCATCCAGATGATAATCGCCTGAATGTAAGCCAAATAACACATTATGACTATCTTTTTCTTTTGGAAAAGTTAGTTTATCATCATGATTTACAACACAGTATTTTGCATTCACATAAATTCGTTGTTTAGCCTCTACATATTGTTTGAGTCCTAAAGGATACCTATCCATATGATCTTCTGAGATATTCAAAATCGTTGCAACCGTTGCATGCAAACTGTGCGTGGTTTCAAGCTGAAAGCTAGACAGCTCAAGTACGTACACATCGCAATCTTGAGCCAGTAAAGATAGTGCAGGTTGACCTATATTGCCACCGACACCCACTTTGATACCTGCAGACTTAACAATTTCACCAACTAATGTCGTCACCGTCGTTTTGCCATTAGCGCCTGTGATTGCCACAATCTTTTTATTAGGTAGTTGATTAACTTCACGACAAAAAAGCTCTATATCGCCAATGATTTCGATACCTTTATCGGCAGCTTGTTTGAGTTCAGGGGTTGATAAAGCGATACCAGGGCTAACAATTATTAAATCAGCATCGAATAGCCAATCGACATTTAAATCGCCTAAATGATAGGCAACTCGTTGATCCAGTTGTTCTAATCCTGAAGGTAATAAACGAGTATCAATTACTTTAGGAATAACATTTTGCGCAAGAAAATAGTCAACACAAGAAAGCCCTGTGACACCTAACCCAATGATAACAACATTTTTACCCTGATAGCGAATCATGATTCAATCCTGTTTTAATTTAATTAACGTAATTTCAAGGTTAATAAACCAATTAAGACGAGCATTAACGAAATAATCCAAAAACGTACAATAACTCGAGGTTCTGGCCACCCTTTTAATTCATAATGATGATGAATTGGAGCCATTCTAAAAATTCGTTTGCCACGCAATTTAAATGAACCTACTTGTAAAATGACAGATAGGGTTTCAATAACAAATATTCCCCCCATAATGAGTAATAAAAATTCTTGGCGTAAAAGTACGGCGATAATTCCAAGTACTCCACCTAAAGCCAATGAACCGACATCACCCATAAATACCATTGCGGGATAAGTGTTAAACCATAAAAAGCCAAGCCCTGCACCAATGATAGCAGTACAGACAATCATTAATTCACCACTAAATTTGATATAAGGTATATGCAAATATTCTGCAATAATTGTATTCCCTGTCGCCCACGATACCAGCGCTAAGCCCGCTGCCACAAATACCGTTGGCATAATTGCAAGTCCATCAAGTCCATCCGTTAAATTAACAGCATTACCTGACCCAACAATCACAACATAAGTGAGTAAAATAAATACTAATCCCAACTGAGGCATGACATCTTTAAAAAAAGGGACAACCAACACGGTTACTGAGCTATCTTTTCCATATACATAAAGGCCAAAGGCAACAATAAATGCAATAACAGATTGCCAAAAATATTTCCATCTAGCGATAAGACCTGCCGTGTTTTTTCGAATAACTTTTAAGTAGTCATCAGTAAAGCCAATAATGGCATAACCAATCAGGACAAATAACGCCACCCAAACATAAGGATTACGTAAATCTGCCCAAAGAAATACTGATAACGAAATCGACGCAACGATTAGCGTCCCGCCCATTGTTGGCGTTCCTTTTTTGCTTAAATGGGATTCCGGTCCATCATTACGTATTACTTGTCCAATTTGTAATTTTTGTAACCAATCAATGACTTTTTGCCCCATTATTAACGATATCGTTAGCGAGGTTAATAGACCCAAAATAGCTCTTACGGTTAAATAAGAAAATACATTAAAAAAGGTAAAATATTTCACTAAATATTCTGATATCCAAACCAACATAATTTTAATCCTAATTTATTTTTTGTTGTTTAATTAGTTCTATAACGTCTTCCATTTTAGCACTGCGAGAACCTTTAACTAGCATGGTTAAGGTTGGATACTGACGCAATAACGTTATAAGGTAATCTGCTGCATCTTGTTTATTATAAAAATGATGACCGACTTCACTTGCTTGGCTAATGAATTGGCTCAATTTACCGACACTGACAACACAATCAAGTTTTTGTTGTTTAGCTAATGTGCCAATTTGTTGATGATATTTTTGAGCGTCTTGCCCTAATTCACCCATATCGCCAACGACGAAAACTTTATAGCCTGATTGTTTTGCCAGAACATTAATTGCAGCAGACATTGAACCCACATTGGCGTTATAAGTGTCATCCCAAATTAATTGATTTTGGTTTAATTTAATCGGGAAAAGCCTTCCTTTAACTGGTTTTAATGTTGATAATCCTTGTTGAATGCGATCTAAGCTTGCTCCGACAGAAATCGCTAAAGCTGAAGCTGCAATTGCATTTGAAACATTGTGTAACCCTATTAATGGTAATTGGATTTCGCATTCACCAAACGGTGTATGTAATTTAAATGTGGTCACATCTGCCATTTTAATATGACTTGCATAGAAATTGGCTAATGGATTCTCTAATGAAAAAGTCCAAACAGTTTTATCTGTTAATTGCTCAAACCATTTATCTGAACAGCTATCTAAATTGATGATAGCAATACCATCTTTAGTCAATCCTTCAAAAATTTCACCTTTCGCTGTAGCGACACCTTCAAGTGAACCAAAACCTTCAATATGCGCTTCTGCAATATTATTAATTAATGCTGTTTGTGGATGAACTAACTGAGTTGTATAAGCAATTTCACCAATATGATTAGCACCTAGTTCTATCACAGCAAATTGATCATCTTTTGTTAATCTCAATAGTGTTAATGGTACGCCAATGTCATTATTGTAATTACCTTGAGTATAAAGCGTTGTTCCACAATTTTGTAGAATGGCTGCCGTCATTTCTTTAACTGACGTTTTACCCGATGATCCGGTCAAGGCAACAATTTTAGCGGAACTTTGTTGCCGAATAAAACCGGCAATTTGCCCCAACGCTTGACGTGTGTCTTTAACCACTATTTGTGGAATAGAATTATCCTCAATTGGGTGATTTACGATTACGGCAACGGCACCATCTTTAATTGCTTGTTCGGCAAAATGATGACCATCAAAATTCTCACCAACAAGTGCAATAAAAAGCGATTGTTTTGTAATTTTACGTGTATCAGTACTAATAACATCAATCATAAAATTACCGTCATGAATATTTAATAATTCACCGTCTACAATTGTTCTGATTTGCTTAATATTTAATGGAATCATGATTGATTCTCTACCCCTAAAAGCTGTTTCACTGTTTCTTGGTCTGAATAGTGATGTTTCGTGTGACCCACGATTTGGTAATCTTCATGACCTTTACCCGCAATTAATATCACATCATTTGGTTTAGCTTCTGCGAGTGCTTTTTTGATTGCTTGTACTCTGTCAGTAATAATCTGAACATTTGAATTATTGATGATACCTTTCTGAATATCATCAATAATTTTTGTTTCATCTTCTGTTCGTGGGTTATCATTCGTCAAAATAATTTTGTCAGCATATTGCGCAGCGATTTCTCCCATTAAAGGTCTTTTGCCTACATCTCTATCACCACCGCAACCAAAAATAACCCATAATGCACCCTTACAGTGAATACGACTTGCTTGGAGTGCTTTTTGTAAAGCATCTGGCGTGTGAGCATAATCCACAATAAATGTCGGGCTATTATTGGCATGTAAAACCTCCATTCGCCCACAAATAGGTTTGAGAAATGAAGCCATATTCACAACAGCGAAAAATGGGAAATCAAGCGTTAATAGCGTCGCTACACATAATAATAAATTTGAGACATTAAACTCACCCAGTAAACGACTGTGTATAATGGTATCTCCCCAACTAGAATGCATATGAATTTTGGCACCCTTATCATGATACTCAATCATCGACACACCAACATAAGGTATATTTAAGTTTTTTAATTTACTTAACGATTTGGGTTGGCACGATACGGCTGTTACCTGAGAAAGCTTTTCAATCCAACGTTTCCCATAATTATCATCATAATTAATAATTGCTTTGCCTGCACTTTCGACTTGTCTTTCTTTATTATTAGGCGTAAATAACGACCATTTTGACTTAGCGTATTTACCCATTGTTTTGTGATAATCAAGATGATCTCGACTTAAATTAGTAAAAACTGTTGCAGCAAACGTAACACCTTTGACACGATTCATCACTAAACCATGCGAAGAAATTTCCATGGAAACCACTTTGACATGTTTTTTAACAAAATCGGCTAAATATGTTTGAATTTCAACGGATGAAGCCGTTGTATTGTTTGACGGTTGAAGATGATTATAGATCCCATTTCCAATCGTTCCTAAAAGTGCAACTTTCTGATTTAACAGATTAACGCATTGGGCAATAAGCTGAGTGACTGTCGTTTTACCATTAGTACCTGTCACACCAATAACAGATAATTTTTTAGAAGGTGAATGATAAAAATGATCGGCAATGCTAGAAAGTTTTTTAGATAGTTGAAAAACTTTAACCTGAGGAATATTTCTTTTTCCATGCTTAATATAATTGATACGTAAATCATCAGATTTTCTATTTGTTTCAATTAATATAGTCACCGCCCCAGCTTCTAAAGCTTGAGGAATGAATGATTTACCATCAACGACATTTCCCTTGATAGCGACAAACACATCATTTTTATTGACCATACGGCTATCAATACATATATGATTGAGCGAAAAATCTTTGATCGCTTGATCTTTGTTTCCACCTAATAAACTAAATAAAGTTTTAAATGTGCATGTAGCCATTAATACCACCTATCAATAAATAATCATTTGGCCATCAACTTGGCGATCTGGTTTGACATTCATAGTTCTTAAAACTCCCCCCATAATTCGGCTGAAAACAGGTGCTGATACAGAGCCACCGTAATACTGACCCGCTTTAGGATTATCAATCACAACAACCAGAGAATATTTTGGTGCTGTTGCTGGCGCAATGCCTGCTGTATAGGCTAAATATTGATTAACATAGCGCCCACCAGATAATTTTTTTGCCGTACCAGTTTTAACAGCAACACTATAGCCTGGTACAGAAGCTTTTGTACCACCACCAGTGACAGCAACAGCTTCCATTAATTGGACAACCGTTTTAGCAATTTTTTCGGGTACAACTCGTTCACCTTGCACTGGTTCAGTGACTTTTAATATCGAAACAGGTCGATAAATCCCATAATTCCCGATAGTTGCGTACGCTCTTGCTAATTGTAATGGCGTGACACTTAAACCATAACCAAAAGAAAAGGTAGCTCGTTCAATATCCGCCCATTTTCGTGCTCTATCTGCTGCAATTGAACCACTGACTTCACCGCCTAAACCCAGTGATGTGGGTTGTCCCAACCCGAAACGACTATAATATTCAACTAGTTCGGCGGGTTGCATTTGTAATGCGAGTTTACTGACACCAACATTACTTGATTTTTCTAAAATTCCTGCCAAATTCAGGGATTTTTGATATGACACATCTTTGATTTCATAGCGATTGACATAAAAAGGTCTGGTATCAACAATCGTATTAAGATCTGCAATCTTTTTTTCTAAAGCGGCCATTACAACCAGCGGTTTTACGGTCGAACCCGGTTCAAATGCATCAGTAACCGCACGATTTCGCAATGAATTATAATTAATTGATGATCGATTATTTGGGTTATACGATGGACTTGTTGCCATCGCTAAAATCTCTCCTGTATGAACATCAACTAAGACCGCAGTACCACTGTCAGCTTTGTTAAACTCAACAGCCTGACTAAGCTCGCTGTAAACCAAAGACTGTAAGCGTTCATCAATACTTAATACTAAATCCGATGCCTTTTCACTCTCAGTGCGCTCTAATTCCTCAATGACTCGTCCAAATCTATCTCGTCTTATTATTCGTTGACCCGATTCACCGGTTAACCATTTGTTATAACTTTTTTCAATCCCTTCTGAGCCTTTCTCATTACGGTTTTCATCGGTATCCGTTAAACCGATTAATTGGGCAATATTTTCAGCTGCCGGGTAAAAACGCTTCGAGGTCTTAGCAAATGCAACTCCCGGTAACTTTAACTTTTTCAAATAATCCGATATTGTTGGCGTAACTTGTCTGGATAAATAAACAAATCGCATCGATGGATTACTTAATTTTTGCTCCAGTATGGCTATTGGTATATTTAATGCTTTTGCTAATCCTTGCCATCTTGCATCATTCGTATTCACGCCACCTTTTTGAATAACTAATTTTGGATCAGCCCAAACATCATACATCGGTACACTCACGGCCAATGCTCGCCCGTTACGATCAGTTATCATAGCCCTTGGTGCATCCATATCCTGACGACGTAAAGAACGTTTATTACCTTCAGCAATCAGTTTATCAGGATGTATGATTTGTAAAATTGCCATTTGAATAATAAGCGCAATAATGGCAGCAATAATTAAACTGTAGACAACATAAAATCGCCCGGGTGCAAAAAACTGCTTTTTACTATTCAATTTATTAGTTTTAACCGCTTTCTTGTTTTTAGTGAGAATTTTCATTATTTACTCTTTATCACTATCACGGTTTCATTTTCAGGAGTCACGTAAGACATCCCTAGTTGATTTTTAGCTTTAGCTTCTACGCGTTTTGGATCGGCAAGTACATTTTCTTCGATAACTAAATTACGCCATTCACTTTCTAATACATCTTGCTCTAACAAAAGTTGCTCACGTTCAAATAACTGCTTGCGAACTTGTTGCGTTGTAATTAGTACTGCACCAGCTGATACGACAATCAGTAACAATAGAAATAAGGACATTTTTTGATGACCAAATAAATCACCAATAATTAAGCCAAACAAGCTTTTATTCGGTTTTCTTTGACTATCTACTTCAACGTAGATATTGTCTTGATAACTTTCACTGTTTGGGTTAGTGTTCATTTTTCTTTTCTGCTATCCTCAGTATTGCGCTTCGAGCACGTGGATTATGATCAATTTCATTAGGACTTGGTTTAACTTTTCCAAGTGACTTTAATTTAGCGCTGCCATATTGTTTTATTTGTTGCTCTGTTAGTGGCAATCCCGCTGGTAAAACAGGACCTTTACTTTGTTTATTTATAAACTGTTTCACAATTCTATCTTCTAAAGAATGAAAGCTAATCACAGCAAGTCTTCCTTCATTCGCAAGAATTGACAGACTATTATTTAACGCATGTTCTACTTCTTCTAATTCGCTATTAATATAGATACGAATTGCCTGAAAGCTACGTGTTGCAGGATGTTTATTTTTATCTTTTCTTGGTGTCGCTTTTTCAATGATATTCGCCAATTCCAATGTTCGGGTTATAGGCGAAAGTTTATTCTGTTCAACAATTGCTTTTGCTATTCGTTTCGCAAATTTTTCTTCGCCAAAAGTTTTTAACACCCAAGCTATATCATCTTCATCACTTTTAAGTAACCATTCACTTGCGGTCAAACCCTGATGAATATTCATACGCATATCGAGAGGGCCATCACGCATAAAAGAAAAACCCCGTTCAGGGTCATCCAGTTGTGGCGAAGATACCCCCAAATCTAATAAAAAACCATCTATCTGACCTAATAGACTTAAATTATCAATGTATTGATATACATTGGAAAATTCTCCTCGAATAAAAGTAAATCTAGGGTCAACAATTTTTTTTGCTGCTAATTCAGCTCGTTCATCACGGTCAATAGCGATTAATCTACCTTGTTCGCCAAGTTGTTCAAGTATGAGACGTGAATGTCCACCTCGTCCAAAGGTTCCATCAACATAGATGCCATCTTTTTTAATATTTAGTGCGTCTATCGCTTCGTTCAATAAAACTGTAGTATGTTGATAATCCATCAATTTTTACTCATATTAAATTGTTAAACTTTTCAAATTACTGGATAAGTTTTCCATATCGGTTGGCAAAGCGGCAATGTCCTCACCAATTTGTTGATACCATATTCCTTCATCCCAGATTTCAAATTTATTGGATTGTCCAACAAACATTGTCAGTTTTTCTAGCTTAGCGTAGGTACGTAACGTTTGTGGTAATAATATTCGACCTGAATTATCCATTGAACACTCAGTTGCATAACCTAATAATAGGCGTTTGATCCTTCGTTCCGCTTCGACAATAGAGGATAAAGTCGAAAGTTGTTGTTCAATCATTTTCCACTCAGTCATCGAATAAAGGGCAAGACAAGGATGATATAAACCAATTGTGCATACCATGCCTTCAGACAATAATTCCCGATAGCGAGTGGGGATAGCCATTCGCCCTTTACTATCGATATTGACTGAAATTGCACCACTAAACATTCAAGCGCCCTTATTCATGAAAATTTTTCTAATTTTTATTTGTTATAAATCAAAATATTAAATAATTTGTACTTTATTACCACTTTATCCCACTTTTTACCACAAAAATTTACAAAATAATAGATATTTAATTAATTAATTTTTTAATAATTGCAGTTGGATTTTTTCATTAGCGTGTTGCGAATTAACTATCGGTTTTATATTAAGTTAATTAAAAAAAGGTCATCACTCTGTAAAATTTAAGATTATTTCAATGTTCAACTAAACTTATCTTTGCTAACCAAGATTATTAACATGTATAAAATGTAAACATTGCAGATATTAAGAAAGGTAAAACAGTATTGATGACAATAAACAGATAACAACTTTGATTAAAAAATTAAATTCACAGCAGCTAGTTGTGTATTAATTTAATTAAAATCAAAGTAATATTAAAGATAGATATTTGCCAACCTGTTGGTTGGCAAACAAAATTTAATTAGCGAGGAGCCCAAAATCCTATCACATTAACGTTGTCTTGCTGTATAACTGCCCTTATTGGCATCTGGTTAAAATCGGTACCTTGTTCAGCTTGTTCTAACACATTAATTTTACTTTCACCGACTAAATGTAAGTAAATATTTTTACTGCTTAATATTATAGGCAGTGTTAGAGTGATACGGTCAAGTGGTGCCGTTAAAGGAGTCATACCAATCACTTTTCGATTTGAGTGCATATCCAAGCCCAATTTTAAATTATCAGCTCCCGGAAACAGCGAAGCAGTATGACCATCTTCACCCATTCCCAAGATCAAAACATCAAAAGGCATCGGTACTTTATCTAAAAGCTGTTCTGTAACTTCAGCACCATCAAACGGATTATCACAACTATTTTTTAAACCAACAAAATTTGCAAGTTTTGCTTTATTTTGTAATAAATAAGTCATGACTAATTTTTCATTACTGGCATCATCCGTATCATCGACCCATCTATCATCAACCAAAGTGATATAAACGCGATTCCATGCTAAGTCTTGTTGACTGAGCAAAGTAAATAAAGGAATTGGCGTTTTACCACCCGAAACCGCAATAGATGCATGGCCTTTTTGTTCAATAGCCTGCTTAAGATTATTCACTATACGAGCAGTAAGTTCTTCATTTAAAACCTGACTATTTGCATATCTATTAAGTGTAAACATATTGATGTTCCTTTATTCAAATTCGTGCCAAGAATGCCCATCTTTTGTAATTAAAGCAACAGAAGCAACCGGTCCCCAAGTACCAGCTTGGTAAGTTTTCGGCGGCTCTTTTTCTGAATTCCAAGCACTAATAATAGAGTCTACCCATTTCCAAGCCGCTTCTACTTCATCACGATGAACAAACAATGCTTGGCGACCTCGCATTACTTCAAGCAATAGTCGTTCATAAGCATCGGCACTATGCTGTTGAAAAGCCTCATTAAAGCTTAAATCAAGTTTAGTCGTTTGTAAATTATGTGTGCTATCTAAACCCGGTACTTTGTTCAGAATTTCAATGTCCAAGCCTTCATCAGGTTGCAAGCGAATGGTTAATTTATTTTGTGGTAATGCAGGATAGGATTCACTAAATATATTCAAAGGCAATGATTTAAAATAAACCACGACTTCCGCACATTTGCTCGCTAAGCGTTTACCTGTACGTAAATAGAAAGGCACACCAGCCCAACGCCAATTGTCAATATCAACTCGAATAGCAACGAATGTTTCTGTGCTGCTTTCTTTATTAGCGCCATCTTCTTCTAGATAACCCGGTACGTTTATTCCATTAACAAATCCTGATGTATATTGACCACGAACAACTTTATCATGAAGGTTTGTCTTATCAATAGGTCTTAGCGCATTGAGCACCGCTATTTTTTCATTACGCAAACTTTCATCTTTCAAATTAGCCGGTGGAGACATCGCAATCATTGTCAAAATTTGTAACAAATGATTTTGAACCATATCACGCATTTGACCCGCTTTATCAAAGTAACCCCATCGACCTTCAATGCCAACTTGTTCAGCAACGGTAATTTCGACATGATCGATAGAATTACGGTTCCATAAAGAGGCAAAAACCGGATTAGCAAAACGTAAAGCTAAAAGGTTTAAAACCGATTCTTTTCCTAAATAATGGTCGATACGATAAACCTGCGATTCATCGAAAAATTGTGCAACAGAATCATTAATATCACGAGATGATTGCAAATCCGTACCAAGGGGTTTTTCCATTACAATTCGATTGTGTTTTTGGTTTAATCCAGCGTGCGCTAAACCTTTACAAATTGTACCGAAAGTCCCCGGATGCATTGCAAAATAAAAAATTGCTGTACGATTCTGCTCGAGTTTATTTTTTAAATCGTTGAAACCAGCGATATCATTAACATCTAACTTATGAAAATTAAGACGTTGGCTAAATCGTTGCCAAATATCTTCATCTAATGGTTCTGACATAAATGTTGTAAGTGCTTCTTTAGCCACTTCACTGTAAGCAGATTTATCCCAATCTGCACGACCAACCCCTAATATTTTGGTTTCTTCAGGCAGTTTTCCATACTTTTCTAATTGATATAAAGATGGTAATAATTTACGCCTTGTCAAATCCCCTTTAGCGCCAAAAATGACTAAATTGCAAACTGGGACATCAGACATGGTTTTCTCCTAACTAAAATGATATCAATATGTTTTATTCTATTATGTTGAGTTGTCAGTGTCACCCAGTTAATGCTATAAATCATAACAATAGGCATTTGCCTAATTTAATCTAACACAAAAACAAAAAGGTCACCGTCTGGGTGACCTTTTGTTAGAAGCATTATTGGATGATACACCAATGCGTGAATCTAAACGCGCACAAAGTCCATATGAACTAATTTAGGCTTGAATGGATGACGTTGTACAGCTTGTACTTTTGCTTTAACCGCTTTACCGTCAACTTCAATAGTGAGCACTTCAGAATAAAATTCTGGTTTTTCTTGCATATTGAAAATATGATTGTGATCAAGCACAACAGATATTGCAGGTTCAGTTCCACCATAAATAATAGCTGGGAATTGACCAGCGTGACGCAGGCGGCGGCTCGCACCCTTACCATGCTCTTTTCTAACTTCTGCTTTTAATGTAAACATGTTTATTTCTCTATGTTATTTAAATAAAAAACCAATTACAGGCGACCCAGTAGTTGGTTATGAAATTGGCGCTTTAAAAAGCTTGAGGATTATAAAGCGTTATGCTTGTAAACGCAAACAATTAATCAATTGGTCAATAGAATTGATTGCGTTTAAACATAACTCGCTATGCAATATTAGACCAATTTAATTTTAAAGCCATATGACGTTTTTTGTGTTGGTGATAATTTAAGTGTTTGATTAATACACGCACTTTCAACACACACCATCTTTTTATATTCTTGGTCATCAAAATCAGCCATCGCTTTAGCTTTATCTGTCCATGGATTCCATGTAACAACATCACTAGCATTAATGTTTGTGAGCTCAATTGTTCGACTAGTATCATTTATGGTTAGGGTGTTTTCAGCATGGGTATAAATACGATCGACTTCTTGATTAAAGGTTAATTGTCCATTAATTGTTGGTTTATTTTCAACAGACAAACGATCTTGATAAGTATTACCTAACCCTTTAACAGTCACATCATCGATATCACTAATACCAAAATAAGTATGTAATGCACTTGTTGCCTCAAAATCACCTTGACAACTTAATGTAACTTCACAGCTCTTGCCGACATGAATCGTTAACCAAATTTTAAAAGGTTTGGCAAAATAGGATTCAGTTTGGGGATTATTCGTTAATGACAAGATGATATCGACACCATTAGCATCTTCCTTGCATGAGTCTAACGTCCATTCAACAATACGTGCAAAACCGTGTGAAGGATTACCTAATTGCCCAAACCAAGGCCAACAAATGGGTACACCGCCACGAATAGCCGTTCCTTTTTTAAAAAAGGTTTTTTCACTTAACCAAATAACTGGGGACGTTTCGGTTGAAGGTTGCCAAAATAATAAATGCGCACCTTGTAGTGATATCGCTGCCGTGCATGTTTTATGGTTAACCGTTAAAATGGGTAATTCACCAAAATGCGATTGTTTTACTGAAGGGCTTATTGACGCTGCTGACAAACCATTATCCAAGATATCGTTAACAATACTCATACTTTCTCCTACAAAAAATAGTCTAATCGATAATTAATATCGAAAATTAATCGTGATTGTACGCTCTTTACACGAAATTTAAAAATACCAAAATAGTAAAAAAAGCTTTTTTTCATGAATTGAAGTAAAATAGTGCAACATTTATATAACCATTCATCAACCGCTATTAAGTTTCAGGATAGGCAGATGTTTTCATATAAAATTCCACTTAGCTTATATATACATATGCCTTGGTGTGTACAAAAATGTCCTTATTGTGATTTCAATTCTCATACCATCAAAAAAACACCTGATTATCGTGCTTATATTGATCATTTGATTAAAGATTTACAGCAAGATATAGCTCTTTGTCCTGAACGCTCGATCCATTCGATTTTTATCGGCGGTGGTACGCCAAGTTTATTTTCAGCCGAATTGATTGATCATCTGTTAACCAAAATTAATGAACTAATTCCAATTGAAAAACAGGCCGAAATCACCATCGAAGCTAATCCAAATTCTGTTGATGCAGAAAGATTTACAGGCTATCAACAAGCAGGAATAAATCGTATTTCAATTGGAGTTCAAAGTTTTCAAACTGATAAACTCATCAGATTAGGACGCGTTCACAATCCCCAAGAAGCAATCAATGCCGGGAAATTAGCACATAAACTAAAATTGGACAGTTTTAATTTAGATCTAATGCATGGACTTCCCAATCAAAGTTTAGATGATGCCTTGTTTGATCTTAAACAAGCCATAGCCATTAATCCTCCCCATTTATCTTGGTATCAATTAACCATTGAGCCTAATACACTTTTTGGCTCTAAACCACCTGTCCTTCCTGATGATGATAAACTTTGGGAAATTTATCAAGTTGGACACCAATTGTTAACTCAACATGGTTATCAACAATATGAAACGTCGGCTTATGCAAAACCGGAATTGAAATGCCAGCATAATTTAAATTATTGGCGATTTGGTGACTATTTAGGGATTGGGTGTGGTGCACATGGTAAAATAACCCAACCTAATGGGGACATTATTCGTACCGTAAAAACACGTCATCCCAAAGGGTATCTTGAAGGGCGTTATATCGAAAAATTTTATACCGTACCAAAGGAAGATCTTGCATTCGAATTTTTTATGAATCGTTTTAGATTATTTGAAGCAACACCTAAAATTGAATTTGAGCAACGGACTTTTTTACCTTTACAAACAATTGACAGGCAAATTAATTTAGCAATTGAAAAAAATTACCTTACTGAGGATAAAGAATATTGGAAAATAACTGAACAAGGAAAATTATTTTTAAATTCTTTACTTGAGATTTTTTTATAAATATTTAGTTGATTTATAATAATTATTTTGAATTTTACGCAAATTTAACATTATAAATACAAACATTTTAGAAAAAAATTTACATCGAGTTACATACATTTACTAAAAAATAGTGCATAATATATCCGACAATGTATTTATTTCATTGTTTTCCTATTCCTTATGTTTTCCCAATAACCTAGTTATTGGGACTTTTTTTATCTGCCACCCACATTAAAAAAGTTTACGATATTTAATTAACTTTGGAATTAAAAATAAATCTTTCTAATTCTGTTAAGGTAGAGGTGCCTTCCATTGGACCTTTTTGTGAAACGGCTAATGCACCACTTGCATTTGCATATTGCAAAGCTTTTTCAACACTAAATCCCGCAAGCATTAAACTGACAAATGTTGCTGCAAAACAATCTCCTGCGCCTGTTGGATCGATTGATTTTGTTGTAAAACTATCGACATGAATCTTTTTAATCGTATTTTGTTCATCATAACCATAATAAGTTGCCCCCTTCGCTCCACATTTCACAACAATATGTTTGATCCCTTTTTGAAGCAATTTTATTATGGTTTCTTGTTCGTTTTCATTATTATGGTCGGCAAAATAATTCACTTCACTTTCACTAGGTAAAAAGATATCAGTATATTCCATGATATAACCAAAAGATTGCTCCATCTCTTGAATATTAAACATTTCTTTGCGTAAATTTGGGTCGAAAGAAATAGTTCCTCCTTTTCGTTTGATGATATCTAATGCTTTGCGCACTGCATCAATTGCTCGAAACGAATACAACGATGAGCCCATAACATGTAAATGAGTACAATCTTTCAACAAGTTTTCGTTGATATGGTTGAATGAAAGAAGACCGCAGGCACTATTAGGAATATTGAAAATAAAATCTCTTTCATTAGAATTGCGGTATGATACGAAGGCGCTACCCGTATTAGCTTTATTATGAAAAGTGATGCCATCCGTAATGACACCATCTTGTTTAAGCCGATTAACACACATTTTGCCAAAGGTATCTTTACCAACACAGCTAAAAAACACGACCGGAAACCCTAACTTTGCCACTTGGTCAGCAAATATAGCTGGCGCACCACTCGGAAAAGGGCCTATAAATTCGCCTGTTTGATCAAAACGCTGATTTTGTTCCTTTGCTAAAAATTCAACTAGTAGCTCCCCGATAGAACAAATCTTAAAATTCACATTATGCTCCTAATTCATTTTGGTAAATGACACTAAATTTATTTGCGGCAAATTGTTTGAAACTAGAATCTAATAATTGCTGATGATATTCGGTTACAGCCGGTCGGGATAAGATCATCACATCCATATTTTTTAGCTTTCCAATGCTATGATCATCATTATAAACAACACGCTGAGGTAAAATACCAATGATGTGATGAGCTTTTTTGATTAATTGTTGATATATACTGATTTGCTCAGTATCTTCAATTATTATTTGGTTATCATGATTAATGGCGGTTAATTCAACAATAAAATGTGAAATCGAATAATCATCTAAAATTGAATCGCTGATATCATTATGCAAAATATTATTTTTTAATAATACACCACCAGTAAGCACAATATTAGCATCGGTGAACTCTTTCGCTAATTGTGCATTATTAATATCATTCATGATTAATTTTAATGATTTTTTAACATGCAAATAGGGAATAAGCTTTCTTGTAAGTCTGCCATGACTTAAAAAAATGGTATCGCCATCATTAATATAATTTAAGCAATTCTTCACTAAATCAATATCATAAATATCATCAACAAGTAATGAATTATTCGCCGCTACAATATGCGTTTTATTATTTGTACCTTCTGGTGACAAATAAATTGCCCCACCAAAAGAACGCTTTAAATATCCTTGTTGTTCTAAATAGGTTAAATCTTGACGAATAGTAACAGTTGAAACTTGAAGCATGTATGATAACTCTTCAACTTTGATTTCACCTTTTTTTCTTACTATTTCCGCAATATCCAATCTACGTTTCAAAAGGGCTGAAGACACTTTAGCCAATTTTAATGTCCTGTATTACATAAAACGAATTAAGATTAATGATAATAGAATTTATCATACAAGTGGTCAACAATAATTAATAAGTTATGTTTTATCGAAGATACCACATCTTAACATTATCAAAATCACAGGGTTACATGTTAACCATTTAAATTTATCTTTATCAATTTAAATTACTTTTACTGTTGAATAAATGTTCAGTTTTGTGATCCAACTCACGGTAATGACACTGGCATAACTTTCGTTTTGCAATCATAATTTAATAAAAATACTTTCATTTTAAAATTTAGTTCTGGTTGCAAATCAATTTAAGGGGTTGTCATATGTCGATCATTTCAAGTCATAATATGTTAAAAAAAGCACAGCATGAACATTATGCCGTTCCAGCTTTTAACATACATAATTTAGAAACCATGCAAGTTATTGTTGAAACGGTTGCCGAATTACAGTCCCCTGTAATATTAGCCGGTACGCCTGGTACATACTGTTATGCCGGTACAGAAAATATTATTGCCATTGCCGAAGCGCTATCTAAAAAACACAAAGTACCGTTAGCCATCCATCTCGATCATCATGAAGAATATGATGATATCGTTGAAAAAATTAATTCAGGAATACGCTCAGTCATGATTGATGGCTCTCATTTCTCTTTTGAAGAAAATATTGCGTTAGTAAAACGCGTTGTTGATTATGCTCACCGCTATGATGTGAGTGTTGAAGCTGAATTAGGTAGGCTTGGTGGCGTTGAAGATGATCTTGTGGTGGATGCTAAAGATGCTTTATATACCAATCCTAAACAAGCAGTTGAATTTATTGAACGAACAGGAATTGATTCACTTGCCATTGCAATTGGGACTGCTCACGGTCTATATAAATCAGAACCTAAATTAGATTTTGATCGACTTTCTGAAATTCGTTCTATGGTTGATATCCCACTGGTATTACATGGCGCTTCAGGTGTTCCGGACAAAGATGTTCGTGAATGCATTCAACGTGGTATTTGCAAAGTCAATGTTGCAACGGAACTCAAAATCGCCTTTTCTGATGCGCTAAAACACTATTTTATCGAAAATCCAAATGCCAATGATCCTCGACATTACATGAAACCAGCAAAAGCAGCAATGAAAGAAGTGGTTAAAAAAATCATTACAACATGTGGATGTGCCGGTAAACTCTAAGAGGTCAATCCTATGATCTATACTTTAACACTTAATACGGCAATTGATATGAATATCCGTTGCCAAGGTCTTAATCCCAATGCAGTGAATCGTACTTCACATACAGAATATAGTCCCAATGGTAAAGCTGTTAACGTTTCAATTGTTTTGAAAAAATTTAATAAATCGACATGTGCATTGGGCTTTTTTGGTGGATTTTCAGGAAAATATATTATTGATGAACTCACCAAAATGCAGATTGAAATCAAACCTTGTTTTATCGATGATATCACTCGCATTAACGTTTTTATTAATGATGGACAAAATGAATATAAGTTAGTGGGGAAAGGGCCTTTTGTGCCAGATAAAAAGAAAGCTGAAATGCTAAACATCATTGATTCTCTTGATCACAATAGCTATTTAGTCATCAGTGGTAGCCTACCTAAAAACATCGAGCCTGAATATTATCAATCTGTTTTAGATATATGCCAAACCAAAAATATTCAAGTTATTTTAGATATTAGTCATCCTAAACTCGCTCAATTACTTACTTATAAACCGCTATTAATCAAACCCAATAATGATGAACTGAAAGACATTTTTGGATTAGAAACCCAAACAACGGAACAAGTCATTGCATCGTTATCAACGGTACATTCACTTGGTGCTCAAAATATTTTATTAACTATGGGGGAAAAAGGTCTTTACTTTTCAGATGGTCAGCATGTTTGGTTTTGTAATGCCGTACCAATCAATTTGATCAGTTCTGCTTGTGCAGGCGATGCGTCACTTGCTGCATTTCTTAGTGAATGGCTACCAACACAAGAACACGTTGAAAAAGCAATGAAAAAAGCCTCTGCAACAGGGGCTAATGTTGCAGAATCAGATGGATTAGGTCTACTCGATAAAATCAGTACCTATATGGAGAAACTTGTAGTTACCCAAATTAAATAAAGGGGGCATTATGAAGAAGATACTTGCTGTAACAGGCTGCCCAACCGGTATCGCACATACCTATATGGCAGAAGAAGCGCTAAAATCAGCTGCGCAAAAAGCAGGAATTGAAATTAAAGTAGAAACCAATGGTGCAAGTGGTGTTGATAATGCAATTACCGAAGCTGATATGGCAAATGCCATTGGGGTGATTATTGCGGCAGATAAAGATGTTAATCCTGATCGCTTTAATGGTTTACCTGTTATTGAAGTTCCCGTTAAAGAGGGTATACACAAAGCTGTAGCATTAATAGAGCAGATTACTTCAGGGACAGTTCCTATTCGTAAAGGCGTACAGAATAGTGTTAATAATGCGATCTTAAAGCAAGTGGAAGTCAAAGAATCGATTGGACGCCAGCTCTATAAACACTTAATGAGTGGTGTGTCAAACATGCTGCCTTTCGTTGTCGCTGGTGGTGTACTCATAGCTTTATCATTTTTATGGGGTATTTATTCCGCAGATCCTAATAATGAACAATATAATGAATTTGCAGCAATGCTTAAACAAATCGGTGGAAAAGCATTTGACATTATGGTGCCTATTTTCACCGCTTTTATAGCCAATTCCATTGCAGGTAA
This sequence comes from Gilliamella sp. B3801, assembly GCF_026536645.1. Taxonomy (NCBI): domain Bacteria; kingdom Pseudomonadati; phylum Pseudomonadota; class Gammaproteobacteria; order Orbales; family Orbaceae; genus Gilliamella; species Gilliamella sp. B3801. The sequence continues at coordinate 185,450 of NZ_JAFNNR010000005.1, read as the reverse complement.
GCAAGGGATGGTTGCTGGTTTTGTAGGTGGATTAATGGCTACGGCTACTGGAGCAGGTTTTTTAGGCGGTATTCTCGCTGGATTTGCTGCTGGTTATCTGATGCTGTATCTCAAAAAATGGTTAGATCATCTACCTCGCTCTTTCGAAGGACTGAAATCAATTTTTATTATGCCATTAATCGGTGTATTTGTTATTGGTGCAGGGATGTATTATCTGGGTAAACCCATCGCCATAGCGAATAACACAATGGCTGTATGGCTTGGTTCATTACAACATACTAATCCAATTTTACTCGGTATTGTTATTGGTGCTATGTGTTCCTTTGATTTTGGTGGTCCTATTAATAAAGCAGCTTATGTAACAGGTACTATGTTATTGGGTGAAGGAAATTACTATTTTATGGCTGGGGTTTCAGCTGCTTGCATTGCACCGCCTTTTGTTATCGCCTTCTCGACGACCATTTTCCGTCATAAAGCCTTTACAGAAGAAGAACGTGCTGCAGGTATTGTCAATTATGTTCTCGGTTCCACACATATTACCGAAGGCGCAATTCCATTTGCGGCAAAAGATCCTTTGCGGGTCATTCCAATCATGATGTTATCGTCGGCAATTGCATCCGTATTGACATTTCTATGCCAAATTCAAGTGCCTGCTCCACATGGTGGCTTTTTAGTACTGCCACTGGTTAATAAACCATTTTTATGGGTAGCGTGCATTTTTATTGGTGCACTGGTTGGCGCTGTGTTACTGGGTTTACTGCGTATGCATGAGAAAAGAAAATCAAAATCGATAACAATGCGTTAATTAATTAACAATTAGTTAGACATTAAACAATTATTCAGGATAATTTTTAAACAGGAACGCCATATGAGTAATTTAACCTTATCAATCAATGATATCTCGATTTTAAATGGTAACTATTCCAAACAAGAAGCCATTAAGTTAGTCGCTGATAGTATGATAGCATCCAATTTAGTCACCAATGACTATACTCAAGCAATGTATGATAGAGATGCACAAATATCGACTTTTTTAGGTAATGGTATTGCCATTCCTCATGGTACCACCGATAAACGTGATAGCGTATTAAAAACAGGTTTGAAGATTATCTATTTTCCGAAAGGCATTCACTGGGATGAAGATGATAATATTGCTTATGTTGTCGTAGGCATTGCAGCAAAAGCTAATGAGCATCTAAATATACTGCGTCAACTTACTCAAGCGGTGATTGCTGAAAATACCTTAGCACGCATACATGCCGTTCAAACTCCCGAAGAGTTATTGGCTATTTTACAAGGGTAATTAATATTTATCCTCCTATGAGTGTGGATCACCTTAGCTCATAGGAGATAATCACAATCTAGTGGAATTGTGATAACTATTGAGTTCCATAAATTTGCATTTATCAGACTTGCAAATAGTCACTATAACTTGCATCTTTGTTAAACCTATTTAAATGAATATTGGAAATGAAGACTATTTTCGTTTAAGAATAACTCTCAAATCTTCGTCAATCATTTCAACTGACTCAAAGTGAAATTGTGGTGCGAATGCAAGTTTTTGCAGATTGGGCAATATACACATATTTAACGCATTATGTCCCAATAATTTAGGGGCATAATAGATAACAAGTTCATCCACTAAATCTTGTTCAATTAATGCACCTGCCAGATGAGCGCCAGCTTCAACCCAAACCGTATTCATCTGTTTTTCAGCCAATAGCGAAAATAATTTAGATAAATCTATTTGCTTGCAATGCGTTGGTTCAATAATTATTTTGATATTTGGCTTTTCTATGGGAGTATCGTTTTTTCGTATCACCCATGTTTCACCAGATTGATTAAAAATATTTTCAGTTCCTGTTAACTCATCTTGACTGTCGATAATGACTCGAATTGGTTGTCTGACATCTTCTAATGAATATATTTTTTGTACGTCATCCGGCAATTCATTATATCTAACCGTTAAACTTGCATTATCTGCTTGTACCGTCGCCCGAGTACTTAAAATACAACTGGCTTGAGCACGAAACTGTTGTACATCTTCTCTTGCCTTGTTTGAAGTTATCCACTTGCTTTCACCCGATGCCATAGCGATTTTTCCGTCTAACGAAGCCGCCAGTTTAAGTTGGACAAAAGGCAAGCCTGTGCGCATGCGTTTTAAAAAACCTTTATTAATCGCTTCCGCTTGGTCAGCTAAAACCCCTTGGGTTACCTCAATACCAGCATCTTGTAAACGTTTAATGCCCTTACCTGAAACATTAGGGTTGGGATCTTGCATTGCGATAACGACACGTCTAACCCCTGATTGAATTAATGCATCGGCACAAGGTGGCGTTCGACCAAAATGACTACAAGGCTCTAAAGTAACATAAGCGGTTGCACCTTTTGCTTGTTGTCCCGCCATTTGTAGGGCATAAACTTCTGCATGTGGTTGACCCGCTTTTTGATGATAACCAGTACCAATAACTTGATTATCTTTAACGATGACACACCCGACATTAGGATTAGGCGTTGTCGTGAAACGACCCAGTTTTGCAAGCTCAATCGCTTGATGCATGTAAACGTGATCTTGATCAGAAATTGTTGTCATATTATTAATTATTTTTGTTGTAATTTAGCAATTTCATTACTAAATTGTTCAATATCATCAAAACTAAAATAGACAGAAGCAAAACGAATATAAGCAATTTTGTCTAAATTTTTAAGCTCCTCTATGACATAGTCACCAATTAATTTTGCAGGAACTTCTCGCTCACCCGTTGCTCTCAGTTTAGACTTAATACGTGTAATGGCATCTTCAATAGCATCAAAACTAACAGGACGCTTTTCAAGTGCACGCTTAATGCCATTACGGAGCTTTTCTTCGTTAAATGGTTCACGAACTTTATTGCTTTTGATGACATTAGGCATGATTAATTCAGCAACTTCAAATGTGGTGAAACGTTCATTACATTCCACACATTGACGACGGCGACGGACTTGGTAGCCTTCTCCAACCAAACGAGAATCAATGACTTTAGTATCTTCAGCATTACAAAACGGACAGTACATAAAACATCTCTATAATGACATAATATACATTACAATATCTGAAAATGTTAATTTAAACAAGGTTTACCTTAATAAAGTCAATTTGTTTTTGAAAATTAGCCTGAACACTTAAATATCCAGCCAAACAGACCGTCGCCAATTCAGCGACGGAAAACGAATTACCAATCTAACTGAATCAAAAAATCACGTAATTTGACAAAATCATCAGGCATATTATGCGAAAGTAACGGCATATCTGCACGCTCAGCTAATGCTTTAGGTAATGGAATGGTTCGCCCCAAAATATCTTCAACCACTTCTTTGAATTTTGCAGGGTGTGCAGTACCTAAAAATAATCCATATTCACCGGTTTGCAGTTGGTCACGAAGCGCACGATAAGCAATAGCGCCATGCGGTTCAGATAAATAACCTTTTTTATCCAGTTCACGAACGGCTTGTTTAGAAACTTCATCGGAAATAGCGGCATGTCCAAGTGTTTTTAAAACCCAACCTTCACGGTGATAAATTTCTTCTATACGTGGCCAGTTATTAGGTTGGCTCACATCCATTGCATTAGATAGCGTGGCAATAGTAGGATGAGGTTCCCATTTGCCCGTCTCTAAATAACGAGGAACGGTATCATTAGCATTAGTCGCGGCTATAAAGCGTTTGATCGGTAACCCCATCGTCTTGGCTAATAATCCGGCAGTTAAGTCACCAAAATTACCACTTGGCACCGAAATGACCAACTGTTCTCGTTGCTTTGGCGTGAGCTGGGCATAGGCTTCAAAATAGTAACAAATTTGGGCGAGTAACCGGCTAATATTAATTGAATTTGCTGAATTTAAACCAATTGCTGTCTTTAACTCTTCATCATCAAAGGCTTTTTTAACCAAAGCTTGGCAGGCATCAAAATCACTTTGAATAGCAATAGTATGAATATTATCGCCCAATGTACAAAAGAGTTTTTCTTGTAGAGGGCTGATTTTTCCTTGTGGATATAAAATTATCACCCGAATATTAGGTAGATGATAGAAAGCATGGGCAACGGCAGCACCAGTATCACCTGATGTCGCCGTTAAAATAGTGATTTTATCATCGGCAGCAACTTGAACTAATGCTTGCGCCATAAAGCGCCCACCAAAATCTTTAAAAGCAAGTGTTGGGCCGTGATATAACTCTAAAGTACCAATATCATTTTCAACTGCTGTGACTGGCGCAGGAAATTGAAAGGCATTATTAACTAAACGTTGCATATCTTGATGACTGATTTCATCGCCAATAAATGCGGATAAGATTTTGGCACTTCGCGTTACAAAATCGAGTTTTAATAATGATTCAATTTCGTTTGCAGAAAATTTTGGCAATATTTCTGGAAAAAAAAGCCCTTGGTTTCGTCCTAATCCTTGCTTAACGGCCTGAGCAAAGCTAACTTGCTGAGCGTGATCTTTTAAATTATACAATTTCATGATATTTTCCGATAATCTTTATGCTTTAATTGGTTACACTTTTTGACAACCTTTTTAGCGGTTAGTCAGTCATAAATTAGAATAGGTTTAAGTTTAACTCACGTTTCAAAAATGGATAAACTTAAATTACTCTTGCCCCTTGTTGATCAATTTTACAAATATGCGTAAACCCATCACTATTTTGTAAATAGCGACTTTTAAGAAGTAGTTCGATTTGCTGCGCAGTCTCTAATTTATCCGCAATAACAAACATGGTTGGTCCAGAACCTGAAATGCCTGAAGCTAATGCACCAAGTTGTTTTACACGTTGCTGTGTTTCATCAAAGTTTGGTAACAACTGTTTGCGATAAGGTTCAGCAATATTATCGATCAGCATGGCAGCGGCTAATTTAGATTGCTGGGTATAACAGGCATGCACAAAACCTCCTACATAACGACCATGAGCGACACAATCTGATTTTTGATATTGTGCAGGTAAAATAGCCCGTGCTTCAGCTGTTGAGACTTTGATTCCCGGATAAGACATAACCCAATACCAATCTTCAAAATGAGGAATAGATTCACTGATTATGCCCATTTCATCCAGAATCAGTTGCATGCCACCTAAATAGCAAGGCGCAACGTTATCATAATGCACACTACCCGAAATTCGTCCTTCCAATTCACCCATCATTTTAAGCATTTCAATTTGATTAAAAGGTTGACCAAAATACTCATTTAAGGCAACTAACGCACCCACGACTGAACACGCACTTGACCCTAAACCTGAACCAATAGGCATATTTTTTTCAAGTGTGATACTCACCGGTAACGTTTTACCCATTGCTTTACAAAAACGCTGCCAACATTGATAAACAATGTTGTATTTAGGGTCTCGTGGCAATTTTTTAACAAACTGACCTTTACTAACCAGTTTAAATTCTGTTGATGATTCAACAGTGATACAATCACCCAGCATCGTTCCACTTATTGGGCTAATCGCTGCACCTAAAATATCAAATCCCACACTGATATTCGCCATTGATGCAGGAGCATAAACTGTTATGGATTGATGTGTCATTTAACCTCCGATTTTTCCTGAAGTTGTACGCAAAATATCGGCAAACACACCCGCTGCAGTGACATCATTACCTGCACCATAACCTCGCAAGACTAATGGGATTGGCTGATAGTAGCGAGTATAAAATGCTAAAGCATTTTCACCATTTTTAACTTTATAAAGTGGGTCTTCACTATCGACGGCTTCAATTTTAACACTACATTGTCCGCCCTCAATGCTGCCTACATAACGCAATACTTTCCCTTCTTGTATCGCTTTTTCGGATTTTGCTTTAAATTCAGCATCCAGTTGCGGTAATTTTGTCATAAACTCTTCGATACTTCCTTGCGCATATTCTTTGGGTAACACCGATTCCACTTTGATCTGATCTAACTCAAGTTGTAATCCTGCTTCACGGGCTAAGATTAATAGTTTTCGAGCAACATCTGTCCCTGATAAATCATCTCTTGGATCTGGTTCAGTAAAGCCTTTCTCTTTTGCTAGCTTCGTCGCCTCTGATAACGACATGCCTTCATCGAGTTTACCGAAAATAAAAGAAAGCGAACCCGACAAAATACCCGAAAATTTAATGAGTTCATCACCGGCATTGAGTAAATTTTGTAGATTTTCAATAACGGGTAACCCTGCCCCCACATTGGTATCATATTGGAACTTACGTTTACTTTTTTCAGCTTCTTGTCGTAAACGTAAATAATAAGCCATTGAACTGGTATTCGCTTTCTTATTAGGGGTAACCACATGGAAACCATTGGCTAAAAAGTCTGCATATTTATCAGCCACTTCACTACTAGAAGTACAATCAACCAAAATTGGATTGAGAAGACGATTATTTTTAGCAAATTCAATTATGCTTTCTAAGGTATAAGAAATGTCAGATTGTTTAATCTGTTCTCGCCAATTTTTTAGATCAATGCCATCACGATTTAATAAACTGTGTTTAGAATTAAACAGACCGCAGACCCGCAGATCAATCTGTTTATTTTTAAGCCATCTTTGTTGGCGTCCTATCTGATCAACCAGTGCTCCCCCTACACCACCAACACCAACGACAAAGACATCTAACATTTTGTCGGTGCCAAATAGCATTTGATGAGTAACACGCACACCCATTACGGCGACATCATTATCCACAACGACCGAAATTGAGCGTTCAGATGAACCTTGAGCAATAGCCACAATATTAATATTGGCTCGCGCCAAAGCAGTAAAGAAATTAGCTGATAGACCTCGTAGCGTGCGCATACCATCACCAACCACCGAGATAATAGCAAGCTTATCAATTACTTCAATCGGCTCCAGTAATCCATCTTTTAATTCTAAATAAAATTCATCATTTAATGCTTCTTGAGCTCGATATAATTCTGTTTGAGGAATACAAAAGCTAATACTATATTCTGATGAAGATTGCGTAATGAGTACTACCGAAATACCGGCATAAGACATGGCAGCAAAGACCCGTGCCGACATGCCGACCATTCCTTTCAAACCAGGGCCAGATACATTAATCATAGCCATGTTATTGAGATTAGTTATGCCTTTTACTGGTGTTGTTGAGTCAACGACATTGGCACCGATCAATGTTCCCGGCGCATCAGGATTATTGGTATTTTTGATAAGACAAGGTATTTGGAACTGAGCAATAGGTAAAATAGTTCTTGGATGAAGCACTTTGGCACCAAAATAAGATAGCTCCATGGCTTCTTGATAAGACATAGTCTTGAGTAATTTAGCATCCGGTACAATACGAGGATCACAAGTATAAACGCCATCGACATCCGTCCAAATCTCGCAACAACTAGCTTGTAAACAAGCCGCTAACACGGAAGCGGAATAGTCAGAGCCATTACGCCCAAGCACAACGAGTTCCCCTTTATCATTTCCGGCGGTAAAACCAGGCATCAATATTATATGGTCTTCAGGGATATGCATATCACTGATTCGATGTGTGGATTGAGCAATATCAACCGTTGATTCCAAGTAGTCACCTTCTGCAATTAACATTGCCACTGGATCAATAACCGTGACTAAATGCCCTTTTGCTTTAAGCAGAGCTTGCATAATGGCAATAGAGAGTTTTTCACCTCGACAAATGATAGAAGCATTGATGCTATCGGGGCATTGTCCTAATAAACGAATACCTTCAAGTAGCTGTTTGATATGATTTAACTCATTTAATGCAAAATGTTTCATGGCTTCGTAAGCAAAATTTGGTTGTGCTTTTGAAAGACCTTCTAACAAATCCGCAAAGATTTTTTCCGCTTCATAAAGGTTATTTTTAATATCTTGCCCATCAACCGTTTTCTCAACCATCGCTACTAAATGGTTAGTGATTTTTGCCGGCGCCGATAATACTGTCGCTGTTTGCTCTTGTTTAGCATTATTCTCAATAATTTCTGCTATTCGCAAAAAACGTTCTGCATTAGCGACAGATGTTCCTCCAAATTTTAATACTTTCATATCACACCTACCCTTACTATCCTAAGTTATGTCATTGACCATCCAAAATACCATTGAGCCAAAACGTCTGATAAAAACTCATTGCAGTTAAATAAGATTTTTTTCTTATCTTGCCTGAAGTCGTTTCATCTTATAAGAAATTTTGAACCTCATATCTTCAATACAAAATAAAAACCCGCCTTTTTTGGCGGGTTTTCTTATATTTTTTAGAAAAATATCAACCCGCCCTAGATCGCATAATGGTGCCTAAGGTGATAATAATGCCTGTGATTGTCATTATTATGTTCATGATATTCCCTACTCTGTTTTTATTGCTATACAAAATAAAACAGCCCGACATTTTCATGTCGGGCTGCTATATCAAAATACTTTTTTGCTATTTTCGTATTCATTGACCACTTTGTTCAATGCTTGATATATGCTTTGTGCATCTTGTTTTTTCAATGCTTCATCAAGGATATTTAAATACGATAACATCAATTTTTGATTATCTTCGGCAAACTGGGGTGATACTTCCTGATCTTCATACAACATGACATAAGTTCGCGCAAACCCAAAAATCAAAAAATACACGGCAGCATTTTTTGGATCGTCTTGAATTAATGAGCGCATAGCTTTACGCAGTTTGACATAACTATCTGTGCCCGGCAAACTTGTCGCAAATGTTTTTGTTACTTCAGAGAAAGTCATTGCCATAAACCTTAATCAAAATTATAGGATAAAAGAATAGCAATCCATTAGCTTAAGTGCAAGTCTATTTTGTTTACTAAACTTAATTTTTTACTATTCTAAAAAACAATTAATTTATTTTGTTTTACTCTTTAAATACTGATAATCCTGCTTGAGCTTGAGCCACAGGCATGATTTCTATCGAAGTCACATTAAAATGTGGTGGTGTATTGACTAACCATGAAATGGTATTGGCAATATCGTCAGGTGTAATATAATCCACACCTTTATAAACAGCAGCGGCTTGTTCATTATTACCATGAAATCGCACATTAGAAAATTCAGTTCCGCCACATAATCCCGGTTCAATATTGGTCACTCTAATTTTTTTACCCAGTAGATCTGTTCGTAAATTGGCACTAAATTGTTTTACAAAAGCTTTAGATGCACCGTACACATTACCACCTTTATAGGCATAACTCCCCGCAACCGATCCAAGATTAATGATATAACCAAAATTACGTTCAACCATTCCCGGTAAGATTTGATGAGTTAAATGCACTAACCCAATAATATTTGTTTCAATCATTGTTTCCCAATCGTCATAATTAGCTTGATAGGCAGGTTCGAGCCCTAACGCCAAGCCAGCATTATTAATGAGGATATCAATGGGTTGAAATTCTTTAGGAAGTTGTAACAATAGGGATTCTACCGCATCATTTTTGGTCACATCTAAAACCAATGGTAAAAAATTGCACCCCAGTTCGCTGGCAAGACTTTTTAATTTATCTTCTCGCCTAGCAGTTCCGATAACTTTGTAACCATCAGCAATCAACTTACGACACGTTGCTTGACCAAAACCTGAAGATGCCCCTGTCACTAATGCAATATTCATCGTAAATCTCCTTATTGATTAATTTATACCTTTGAGTATAGCCCTGAAAACGTCAACATGCCTTATCAAAAAATGGCAAAGTAGTCATGTTACACTCATCTAACTTAAGAAATAAGAATCGGTAGTATTTTATAGTAACGTGTAAAGAATAAAAAACCCGCTATTTAAGCGGGTTGATCATTAACTTTTCCTTTGGCGGTTTGTTCAGCGGGTTCTTCATCTTTTAATGGAACAATCAAAGTATCAATATGCGTATTATTGATAAGTTGACGAGCGGAAGACATTAATTTACTCCAGAAATCTTGATGATGACCACATACAACAAGATCGACGTTGAATTCATGAATAGCTTCAATCAATACCTGACCAAACTCCCCATTGCCTGATAATGTATGAGCAATAGGATAACCAGCATCATCGGCTAATTTATTTAAAGCAATATGGGCATCTTCGGTAATTTTATCCTTCATATCATTCATATTAATATCAACTAAACCTGTGTAAAGATCAGAATAATTAATACCAACATGAATCAATGAGACTTGAGCATTATAAGGTCTTGCCATCGATACCGCTTTTTCAACAAGCACTTCACTTTCAGGTGATAAATCCACTGCGACTAATATATGTTTATAAGCCATTGTTCTTTACTCCTTTCTTTTTTGGCGCTCAGATTAAAAGTAAAATTAATATCTTCTTTTTTACTACTAAATTAATTTTTGAGCAAGCCAAAAAAGTGATCCAGATAGCAAAATTGAAATTGGCAATGTTAAAATCCAAGTTAATGCAATATTTTTTATCGTTTTGCTTTGTACCCCACCACCATCAACAATCATGGTACCGGCAACCGATGAAGAAAGAACCTGTGTTGTTGATACAGGCATTCCTGTATAACTGGCGATACCAATTGATAATGCGGTTGTAATTTGCGCTGACACACCTTGTGCATAAGTCATCCCTTTTTTACCAATCTTTTCACCAATAGTGATTGCAACACGTCGCCAACCAATCATAGTGCCTAATGCCAGTGCTGAGGCAACAGCAATAATAATCCAAACAGGTGCATACTCAACGGTTTTGAGTAAATCATTATTTAAAGATTTTAAATATTGTTTATCTTCAGTGGAAACATTAGGTTGTTTTGCAACATGCGATACGGTATCGGATAAACAAAGTAAAATACGTCTTGCTTGTGAACGTTGATCGACCGTTAATGCTTCATAATCATTAAGTTTATTAAATAATGAATTAGCAATACCGATCGTCATAAATGAACGAGAGTAGTCGCAGTGATATTGATTAATATCGGTTGTTGGAATTGTTGAATCGATAGCTGGTTGATGACCAATTACGCTGGTTAAATCTTTTTGATGTGAAACAAAATACTCTTCAATATTGTGAATTGCATTACGCGTATTAGTGATGTCATAAGTAGACGCACTCATATTAACAATAAAGCCTGCTGGTGCAATTCCCATTAAAACTAACATTAACAAACCAATGCCTTTTTGCCCATCATTCGCACCATGTGAAAAGCTAACACCGGCTGCTGATATAATTAACATGATACGGATCCAAAAAGGTGGTTTCTTTTTACCATAGAGCTTTTCACGCTGTTCTGGCGTCATAAAAATACGTTCTCTTTTTTTACTGCTTTTTTTACTTTGACCTTTACGAGTCCAATATTTACGCAATAAAAATATCATTAAACCCGCAATGATTAACCCAACCAGAGGGGAAACAATTAATGATAGGAAAATTTGAATCATTTTAGGAATATTAAGCGCTTCAATAATTGAAGTATCCATGATAAATGCATTAGCAAGCGCAACCCCAATAATTGAACCAATTAAGGTGTGCGAACTTGATGCAGGAATACCGACATACCATGTCCCTAAATTCCAAATAATGGCAGCAAATAAAATTGAAAAGACCATTGCCAGTCCATGCGCTGAACTAACATTGAGTAATAAATCGGTTGGTAAAAGGTGAACGATTGCGTAAGCAACACTTAACCCACCCAAAAGTACACCAAAAAAATTAAACACGCCAGCCATAAAAACAGCGAGTTGTTCTTTCAATGCTCTTGTATAAATAACAGTTGCCACAGCATTAGCGGTGTCATGAAATCCATTAATTGCTTCGTAAAAAAGGACAAAAAGCAATGCAAAGACTAATAATATAATTGTTGAAAATTCTAAATCAGCAAATAGATGAAACATAATATATCTTTCTGTAGTTAATGGCGGCTCTATTATCCTTGAGAATAAGGCAATGAGCAAAATAATTTTTATATTTTTCGCTTCGCATAACGAGCAGCTAAAAAGGCACAAATCATCAATTGAATTTGGTGAAAAATCATTAAAGGTAAAATCATTATTCCTATAATCGAGATAGGAAAAATCACACTTGCCATGGGAATACCACTAGCAAGACTCTTTTTTGACCCACAAAATACAATGGTGATTTCATCTTCTTTATTAAACCCTAATAATCTTGCACTATAGGTAGTAAACAATAATACAAGAATTAATAATAAAATAGAAAAAAAGATAACACTCAATAGTGATAACACGCCAACTTGTGACCAAATTCCATTTACAACCGCATCACTAAATGCCACATAAACCACTAAAAGAATAGATAAACGATCGGTTTTAGAAATGATATTTTTATATTTGTCTACCCATTTGCCAATATACCGTCTGGATAAATGACCAATAATAAAGGGTAACATTAATTTGAGCATAATTGAGCTAATGGCATCCATGATATTCATGGATGCAACAGCCTGTGTATGCATCAATAAACCAACTAATACAGGCGTGATAAAGACACCTAATAAAGTGGATGCTGAAGCACTACAAATGGCCGCAGCGACATTACCTTTTGCAATTGATGTGAAAGCTATAGCGGATTGAACGGTGGCAGGTAGAACGCAAAGGTAGACAAATCCTAAATAAAGATTTTCAGAGAGGAAAGTTGGCACCAATAATTGCATCATGACGCCCAAAATCGGAAAAACCACAAAAGTGGTGATAAAAATCAGCAAATGTAATCGCCAATTTTTAATGCCAACAACGATTGCTTGAAAAGAAAGCTTTGCACCATGCATAAAAAACAGTAAACCAATGGCGAAGGTGGTCAAATGTTCGAATGCAGTTTTGGTTTCACCTTTACAAGGAAACAAGCTAGCAGTCAGCACAACGCAAATCAGAATTAATAAAAATGGATCTATCTTAAAACGTTGTAATATATTCATAATTAACAGTTTACACGTTAAAAAAATCGCCACAATTGTGGCGATATAGTTACAAATAAAAAAATACTATTCTAAAAAGCTACGTAACACGTCTGAACGGCTAGGATGACGCAATTTACGCAGTGCTTTGGCTTCAATTTGACGAATACGTTCACGTGTTACATCAAACTGTTTACCAACTTCTTCAAGCGTATGATCGGTATTCATATCAATACCAAACCGCATACGTAAAACTTTTGCTTCACGTGGGGTTAATCCAGAAAGAATATCACGTGTTGCGCTACGTAAACTTTCAGATGTTGCCGCATCTAATGGTTGCTCAAGAGCCGTATCCTCGATAAAGTCCCCTAAATGTGAATCTTCATCATCACCGACTGGGGTTTCCATTGAGATTGGTTCTTTGGCAATCTTAAGTACTTTACGTATTTTGTCTTCAGGCATTTGCATGCGCTCTGACAACTCTTCTGGCGTAGGTTCACGACCGATTTCTTGTAACATTTGACGTGAAATACGATTCAATTTATTAATCGTTTCAATCATATGTACTGGAATACGGATAGTTCTTGCCTGATCCGCAATCGAACGAGTAATCGCTTGTCTGATCCACCAAGTTGCATAGGTTGAAAATTTATAACCACGACGATATTCAAACTTATCAACTGCTTTCATCAAACCAATATTACCTTCTTGGATAAGATCTAAGAACTGTAAACCACGGTTTGTATATTTTTTAGCAATAGAAATCACTAAACGTAAGTTTGCTTCAACCATTTCTTTCTTGGCACGACGAGCTTTTGCCTCACCAATAGACATACGACGATTAATATCTTTAATCTGTTCGATAGAAAGATTAGTTTCCGTTTCAATTTTTTGAAGCGATTCAATTTGTGCAGCAACTTGCTCTTCAAACTCTTTTAAATTAGCGGCAAAAGCCCCTTTTGAGCTTGATGCTTTAGTAAACCAGTTCATGTTATTTTCATTACCCGTAAAATAGGTCATAAACTGTTTTTTCGGCATTTTACTTTGTTCGACACAAATCTTCATAATGACACGTTCATGTGCTCTTACACGATCCATCATGCTTCGCATATTGTTGACTAGAATGTCGAACTGTTTACCAACTAAACGAAATTGCTTAAATATTTCAGATAAATTTTCGATCTCTTTTTGTGCTTTTTTGTGAGCTCGTCCGTATTTTTTGATCGCTTCTGATGTTTTATCGTGTTGCTCTTTTAATTCAGCAAATTTAGCACGTGCAACTTCAGGATCAATAGAGACATCATCGTCTGCTGAAGAATCGCTATCTTCATCTTCGCTTTCATCATCACTGTCATCAAGTTCGATGTCAGCTTCACTATCTTCCAAATCTTCAGGAAGTGCATCACCTGATCCTTCAGCATTAGGATCAACAAAACCAGTGATTAGGTCGGATAATCGTACCTCACCACTTTCGGTTAAATTATATTGTTCTAAAAGATATGTAATTGCTTCTGGATATTCTGATACCGACGTTTGAACTTGGTTAATCCCATCTTCAATACGTTTGGCTATATCAATTTCGCCTTCACGAGTTAGTAGTTCCACTGCCCCCATTTCACGCATATACATACGGACGGGATCGGTTGTTCTACCAATTTCTGACTCAACATTTGATAATACCAATGCCGTTGCTGCTTCAACGGCTTCTTCATCAGGGACATTGTCTGAAAGTAATAAGTCATCAGAATCTGGGGCTTCTTCAAGCACTTGAATCCCCATGTCATTAATCATTTGGATTATATCTTCAATCTGATCTGAATCAATAATCTCTTCAGGCAAGTGATCGTTGACATCAGCATAGGTTAAATATCCTAACTCCTTACCTCGAATGATTAGGAGTTTAAGCTGTGATTGAGAATTTTGCTCCATAAAGGTATCCACATTAAAGTTGTTCGGTCATGTATATTATATATGTAAAACGCGGTAAAATTTGGTTCTACATATACCCAATATTTAGTCTTTTTTCGATAAAACAAGTATAAGTGTCGCTAATTCTTTTTTCTCTGCGGTACTTAAGCCGGAGACTCTCTCTTTTGCGATCAGTTCATCTTGCCGTTGGGCGAGTATATTATCATATAACTCTTTTAACGTATGCGAAAAAATTGACTCTATTTGATTGTCTTGATAATGGTGCTCCCATATTGCTAACCGATTTAGTTGCTTATAAAACGGTTTATCAATATATTCAGTTAAGATCTGTGCAGTAGTTATATTTGGGTAATGTTGGCATAATTCAAGTAGTTCAATTAAAATTTCAATACCCGCCATTTTCACTTGACTGATAGCTTTAATATCGGTGACTAGCTTAGCAAGATAAGGGTACTGAATTAATAAGCCGATTAAAATACGCATAGTAGTAAGTTTTACCTGAGACACAGGCGTATTAACCACCGTGTTTGTATCGTTTTTAGTGCGACTTGCACGCAAAAATTGCTCAAGCTGAGACACATCAAGTAAACCCAAATATTTACCTAATTGTTGCAACAAGTTTAAACGGAATGCTTTTGCTTTTACTTGATCAATTAAAGGTAAAGCGAGTGAACTTAATTTAGATTTTCCTTCAGGCGTTTTTAAATCAACTTGTTTCAAAAGTTCATCAAATAAAAACTTAGATAAATTTGGTGCCGTTTGTAAATAGGACTCAAATCCATCTTTACCTATTTTTCGAACCAAACTATCCGGATCTTCATCTTGTGGTAAAAAAGCAAAAGTTATCTCTTTACCGTCAATTAAGCAAGGTAATAAAACATTGAGTGCTCGCCAAGCTGCACTACGCCCGGCATTATCGCCGTCGTAACAAAATAGGACTGAATCTGTTGCTCTAAATAACAGCTTGATATGCTCTTCAGATGTCGCTGTACCAAGTGCCGCAACAGCATAATCTATCCCAAATTGGGCAAGCGAGACAACATCCATATATCCTTCAACCACCATCAGTTGTTTAGGATTACGATTCACTTCTTGTGCTTCATAAAGACCATACAACTGAAACCCCTTATGAAAAATAGGCGTTTCGGGTGAATTGATATATTTCGCATTATCATTGATAATCGTTCGCCCACCAAAGGCAATCACATTACCTTGTCTGTCACGAATCGGGAACATAATTCGACCACGAAAGCGGTCATATTGGTTACCATTATCATTCGTGACTAACATACCAGCTTGATTATAAAGCTCGGCTTCTGCTTTGCTTTTAACCACGTTTTGTAAGGTTAATCGCCACTCATTTGGCGCAAAACCAATTTTATACCGATTGATAATTTCGGCATTCAATCCGCGTTGTTCAAGGTATTGATTGGCATCTGTTGATGTTGGTTGGGCTAATTGTTGCTGATAAAAATGGGTAATTTTAGCCATTAACGTATATAAATCTCGGCGAATATTTCGAGATTCAATATGTTTGGATTGGTCGATTTGCTTGTTTTCACTATCGACATAAGGGACACGAATCCCTTGCATATTGGCTAGCTCTTCAATAGCTTCTGGAAATGATAAACGTTCATATTGCATCAAGAAAGTGACGACAGAACCCGTCGCGCCACAGCCAAAGCAATAATAGATCTGTTTTTTTTCGTTAAGCGAAAAAGAAGCCGTTTTTTCATCATGAAAAGGACAACAACCAAAATAGTTATTTCCCTGTTTTTTCATTTTAACACGTTTACTGATCACATCTAGAATGCTAGATCGAGCTATCAGTTCTAAAATAAAATCGCGAGGAATTTGACCTTTCATAATGAACGTTCAACCAATATTGGCATTTTAGAAAGACAACAAGCCGTACCTTGTGTACGGCTTGTAAGAATTCTTTATATTAAAAATATAACAAATTGATTTTTATATCAATTTAAATTTTAAGTATAAATAATCGCAAAAATATTAATATAAACGAGTGCGACGAGCGTTTTCTCTTTCTAATTTCTTAGCATGACGTTTAACAGCCGCTGCTTTAGCGCGTTTACGAATTGTCGTTGGTTTTTCGTAAAATTCACGGTTACGAACTTCAGCTAAAACTCCTGCTTTTTCGCAAGAACGTTTAAAACGACGTAATGCTACATCGAAAGGTTCATTTTCACGTACTTTAATTACTGGCATGTGCCTCTCACCTCAAAATTGGTTAATATCACAAAGGACTAAAAATTAGTGCGCAATTTTACCTCTAATCAACGTATGTTGTAAAGTAAAAATTTGATTTATTCTAATACAGCAAATTAATTTGCTAAACAGCTTTTGGCATCAGATAATTACTCTAATTTTAATAAGAAAAAATAAGCAGGAGCTTTTATGTCACCATTTATTACAGGTCAATATCCTAAGCGCCGACTCAGACGTAATCGGGCACAAGATTTTAGCCGACGTCTAATTGCAGAAAATAATTTAAGTGTTAATGACCTGATTTATCCGGTTTTTATTGTTGAAGGAAATCAGATTACTCAACCGGTTGCATCTATGCCAGGTGTAAACAGAATGAGCATTGATGTGTTATTGAAAGAAGCCGAACAAATTGTTCGATTAGGCATTCCGGTTTTATCTTTATTTCCCGCTATTGAACCTGAAAAAAAATCGCTTCTTGCACAAGAAGCCTACAATGAAAATGGTTTAGTTCCCAAAGCCGTACGTGCATTAAAAAAAGAATTTCCTGAGCTTGGCATATTAACCGATGTAGCACTTGATCCTTATACGACGCATGGACAAGACGGTATTATTAATGAACATGGTTATGTTCTAAATGATGTTTCTGTCGAAACACTTGTTAAACAAGCCTTGATGCAAGCTCATGCTGGTGTTGATGTTATCGCACCAAGCGATATGATGGATGGACGCATTGGCGCAATTCGTGACGAACTCGAAGCCCAAGGTTTTCATAATACGCAAATAATGGCTTATTCCGCCAAATATGCCTCGAGTTTTTATGGCCCTTTCCGAGATGCAGTCGGCTCAGCTAAAAATATAAAAGGTGGAAATAAAAAAACTTATCAACTTGACCCATCGAATAGCGATGAAGCCTTGCAAGAAATTTATCAAGATTTAAGTGAAGGTGCTGATATGGTCATGGTAAAACCCGGCATGCCTTATCTTGATATTATTCGCCGAGTGAAAGACACCTTTGCCGTTCCGACTTTTGCCTATCAAGTATCTGGGGAATATGCGATGTTAAAAGCAGCAATTGAAAATAATTGGTTAGAAGAAAAATCAGCAATTATGGAATCATTACTCTGCTTTAAACGCGCTGGTGCAGATGGCATATTAAGCTATTTCTCTAAACAAGTCGCCGAATGGTTAAATAACACTTAACAAAATTAATTTTAGCCATTTATAAAATTGACATGCATAGATTTGCATGTCGATTTTTACCCGCCTCTTTATTTAAGATTTTGATAAACATAAAATTAGTTAACCTATTATAAAATATCTAGATTTTAAAATCATCTTAATTGTTAATCGTCCATTAATTTAGTTTTCTTAAAATTTCAATATCGAGAAAAAATTTCTTAAAAAAACTTCAAAATTTACAAATCAGAATAATGTAAAAAAGTGTTAGCTCACCTACTTGTTAAGCTAAATATCTGATAATATTTGTGATAGCAAGTGATTAGGGAGTAATAAATGATTTATGAATTAGTTCCATCTGAATTACACAATGATCTTAATAATTTTCTTCATAACTTAAGAAGAATAACTCTGCAACGTTTTGAAGCATGTCCATTTTGTGGTAAAAGCGATTTTTATTTGATTCGGACAAACCCGACCAACACTTATCGTTGTAAAGCATGCAATAAGTATTCTACCGCGGCGACGAATACTCCTTTCAATCGTTTGACACCATTTAATTGGTTAGAAATAATATTCACTTACCGTATAAAAAATAAAAGCTATCAATATATTGCCAAAAAATTAGCATGTTCACTTGAAAAAGTTATACGACGCGATCATGCAATCATTCAATATTTAAAAATAAATTATACTTGTTTATACAGGTGGTATACCGATAATAAACAAGCCAAAATCACCACAACCTTAGAAGAACAACATCAAGTCATGAACACCAAAATAATGGCATTACTCAATGAAAAAACGCCTACTTGTCTCCATTGTGGATCATCAGAAACAATCAAAGTCGGAACACGAACATGCTATCGATGTAAACGTTGCCGACAAAGTTTTAATATTTTAGGTGATACCCAATTAAATAAATTACCTAGAGCAGACTTATGGTTACAATTTATCGATTTATTAGTATCAGGTGAAAATAATTTACAAATCGAAAAAAAGATGAATTTTAGCAGTAACACTGTCAGACGTTGGCGTTCTGCATGGTGTGACATGATGAAAAACTGGGATTGTAATGCATTAGCGGTATGGTGTAGCCGTCACTAAAATATGAATATTTTTAAGAAAACAAAATGAAAACGTTTAAACTTAAAAATATTCATTAAACCGATAAAACAACTTTAATCTTCACCAAATTTATCGTAATCACGACATAGCGCAATAGTATCTTCGATTAACCGTCTTGCTATTGTGCCATATTCTGGGATTTTAGGAAGATTGGAATAATGATACCAACCAGCATCAACTAATTCGTTTTTATCTATTTGTATCTCTCCGCTGTCATAATCAGCTAAATACGCCATCATTAGCGAATTAGGGAATGGCCACGGTTGTGATGCCACATAACGGATATTTTTTATTTGTATCTTGGATTCTTCGAAAACTTCTCGCTTAACGGCCATTTCCATTGTTTCACCAATTTCAGTAAATCCCGCCAAGACAGTATATAAATCATCCTGATTATGACGAACATGCTTTGCAAGTAAAATTTTATTTTTGTCTCGAATAGCAACAATGATAGAAGGTGAGATTTGTGGATAATAACGCTCTTTACAGTTATCACACATACAACACCATTCCGTCTTACTGATATACATCTTGCTTCCACAATAGCCACAATACTTGTGAGAACGATAAAATTCAGATAATTGAACTGCTCGCCCTGCCATATGGAATAATGATTGATCGGCTTCATAGGTAAGCAAAGATCGAATAGAACTCATAGAGTTTTTCATTTGCTTGCAAATAAGCCAAGCCGTTTGTCCATTCCATTCACCGATTGGTTGTGCAAGCTCTTGAGTAAAACCTAGTTCGTTTGCTTGTCCAAACGGCACTTTACCATTCGGTAACCATAGACGCCCATTTTGACTAACAAACCAATATCCCTTTTCATCTCCAGTTAAATGTAATTGTTGCTGTATATTCATAATCAATTAATACTCAAAAACAGATACGAAAAAGGAGGATTTTACTCCTCCTTCAAATTCTCATTATTTCTTTTTCTTTTCGTGAAGACCTTTTTTCTCTAATTCCCAATAGATAATACGTTGCTGCGCAATCGTAAATAAATTACTGACAATATAGTATAAAACTAAGCCAGATGGGAACCATAAGAAGAATACCGTAAAGATTAATGGCATATAGGTCATCAATTTTTGTTGTAATGGGTCTGTGACAGGTGTTGGTGACATCTTCTGAATTAAGAACATTGTCCCACCCATTAATAACGGTAAAATATAATATGGATCTTGTGCTGATAAGTCATGAATCCAAAGGGCAAATGGCGCATGACGGAGTTCGACACTATTACCCAACATATAGAATAATGACAAGAAAATTGGCATTTGAATCAACAGTGGTAAACAACCCCCTAAAGGATTCACTTTTTCTTGCTTATAAAGCGCCATGGTTTCCATGCCCATTTTTTGTCGGTCATCACCATAACGCTCTTTTAACGCTTGTAAACGAGGTTGTAATAACTTCATTCTAGCCATTGAGCGATATTGCGCGCGTGTTAATGGGAATAAAATACCACGAACGATAAACGTGATAGCAATAATTGCAATTCCCCAATTACCAACAAAACTTTGGATAAATTTCAATAAATAAAATAGAGGTTGAGATAAGAACCATAACCAACCATAATCCACAATTAAATCAAGATGTTTTGCTGTTTGCTTTAATTCGCTTTGAATTTCAGGCCCTAACCACAATTTTGCACTAATCGTTTGCGTACTGCCTGCTTGCACTGTCGTGGATTCACCTTTAAAACCAATGGTTGCTTGCGAATTCTTCGCTGCAGCTCGAGAATAGAATAAATTCTTCTGATCCTGTGTTGGAACCCAAGCCGATGCAAAATAGTGTTGCAACATCGCAACCCAGCCTGTTGTTGTTTCGATAGATAATGCTTTATTTTTAATATCGTCAAAACTGTATTTGCTATAATTTGTATCAGCGCTAGAGTAAGCCGTACCACGGAAAGCACTTAGCCCTAATCCACCACCACCTTCAGTCACGGCATCATGTGGTAACTCAATAGTCTGTTTTAACTGCCCATACATCGCAACTTCAACAGGCGTTGAACTTTGGTTATCAATTGCATACTCAACATCAATTGCATAACTGCCACGATGTAACACATAATATTTAGTGTATTTCACGCCATTGATTTGATAACTGAGCGGTACGCGCAGTTCATCTTGCCCGTCAGCTAACGTATATTCGGTCTGCGCTGTTTGATAAACAGGACGTTGAGAGTTTTGCGTCGCATTATCAGGGCCATCTTTACCGGTTAAACCACTTTCGGCAATATAAACATAATCAGGACGTGAGGTTAACAATTGGAAAGGTGTACCTGAATGGAGAGTCTGCTCATATTTTAATAATTGAGCCGCTTGCACATCACCGCCGTAAGTATTAATGGTAAGTGAAAGAACATCAGATTTAACAATAATGCTCTTACCAAGCAGTGAAGCATCATTCGAATCATTATCACTAACATGTTGTGTCATTTGATTGGTAATAGGTGGTTTAGGGGCATGATCCTCTTCCCAAGCCTTCCAAATAAAAAACGATACAAAAAGTAAAGCAATAACTAAAATATTACGTTGAGATCCCATTAGTGTTTTTCTCTATTGTTTTTAATATTAGGAGGAACAAGATCTTCTCCTCCCTCATGTAAAGGGTGACATTTTAATACACGTTTCACTGTTAGCCAACCTCCTTTTAATAATCCAAAGCGTCTTAGCGCAATTATTGCATACTGAGAACACGTTGGGG
Organism: Gilliamella sp. B3801; assembly: GCF_026536645.1. Lineage (NCBI taxonomy): Bacteria > Pseudomonadati > Pseudomonadota > Gammaproteobacteria > Orbales > Orbaceae > Gilliamella > Gilliamella sp. B3801. The sequence continues at coordinate 163,455 of NZ_JAFNNR010000005.1, read as the reverse complement.
TAAAGCGACATTTTGGACCAAATAAAGGGCTGATGACTTTTTGATAAACACGAATCATTAAAACAAAAATATTTATTATCAATAATTTACAAGCCATTACATGCTGTTTGATAACCAATAAAATTTTGTTCACATCTGGTGTTTGCCGACAATTTTTTGGCATAGTTTATCTAATGTAGCGAAAAGTTGTTGATTATCTAATTCTATAACAGGTTGCTTCGCCATTAAAATAAAATCAATGTTAGGTAATTGATGTTGATGATGACGGAAATACTCTTTAGCAAGTCGTTTGATCCGATTACGCTCATGTGCTCGCTTAACCTGCTTTTTAGCTATAGCAAATCCCAAACGTGGATGCGATAACTGGTTTTTACGAGTAATTAGCGTAAGGAAAGGCGATCCCGCTCGTGTGGATTCTTGAAAAACATAATTGAAATCAAAGGGAGTTAACAAGCGCAACTCCCGAGGAAAAGTGAGTTTAGTCACTCAACTTTAAATTAGCTAGAAACAGTTAAACGAGCACGGCCTTTAGCACGACGGCGAGCAAGAACTTGACGACCGTTTTTAGTAGCCATACGTGCACGGAAACCGTGAGTTCTGTTGCGTTTTAATACTGATGGTTGAAATGTGCGTTTCATGACGATTTATATCCAAATCTAATTTATCAACAAGTTGTAGAGTAAAAACTCCACAGCATTAATTAAAGAGGTCGGAATTATAGAGGCTATTTTATTTTTCGTCAATGAGATTTTAAAAGATAAATGATATAAAAATAACCTAAAATAGCCGTCACTGCCGTAAGTATCAGATATCATGTCACCCTTTAATATCGAATAAATTAATCATTAAAAGTTAGAACTCGCTTACTTTTTTCACCGCCGACTTCACGTGCTAATTTAGGAACTAAATAACCCGATACCTGTTCAGATAACTGCTTCATTAATTGTTTAGCGTGCTTGTCTTCTACTAAAAAATGAGCGGCACCTTGTACTTTATCTAATAAATGTATGTAATAAGGCAAAATACCATTATCAAATAGCTTATTACTCAATTGTGCTAACGTCGTTACATTATCATTAATATTTTTCAATAACACACTTTGATTAAGAACGGTCACATTATGTTGCTTTAATTGATTAACCGCTTGTGACACATCATCATCAATTTCATTAGGATGATTAATATGCGTGACAACAACAATTTGTAAACGACTTTTAGCAAAAAGTCGACAAAGTGTATCAGTAATACGTGAAGGAATCACTACCGCTAAACGGGTATGAATGCGTAGCCGTTTAACATGCTTAATTTTTTCTAATTCACTCATTAGATAATCTAATTCATGGTCTTTAGCCATTAATGGATCACCACCAGATAATATGATTTCATCAAGCTCTGGATGATTCGTAATATAATCTAATGCAACCGTTAAATTTTTTTTATTACCTTGATTTTCATGATACGGAAAATGTCGCCTAAAACAGTAACGGCAATTAATCGCACACGCCGTTTTAGTCATCAACAAGGCTCGATTGTGATATTTATGCAATAATCCCGGAATAGCGTTATCTTGTTCTAGCAACGGATCGGCACTAAAACCACTAACTTCAATCATTTCATTATCATTACAAAGCACTTGTAACAATAGCGGATCCGTATAGTCACCCTTCTTCATTCGATGAATAAAAGCCATAGGAACTCGAAGCGGAAACTGTTTTTTCGCTTGTTTCATTGATATAGAAATCGTATCTGGATCCAAATCTAAATAACAATAAAGTTGCTTGATATCGGTCACAACATTAGCAAGATCAAAAATCCAGTCATCTTTATTTGGTAGTTCAACTTTTTGCTGTATAATATGGCTCATTTTTGTAATTCAGAATCATAGTTGGAGCTTTTATGGCATCTTATAGTACTAATGAGTTTAAAGCCGGTCTTAAAATAATGCAAGATGGTGAGCCGTGCGTAATTGTTGAAAACGAATTTTATAAACCCGGAAAAGGGCAAGCAATTAACCGCGTTAAAATTAAAAAATTACTTTCTGGTAAAACCGTTGATAAAACGTTCAAATCAGGTGAATCAGTTGAAGCTGCCGATGTTGTCGATATGAATCTAACCTATTTATATACCGACGGTGAATTTTGGCACTTCATGAATAACGACACATTTGAACAATTATCTGCTGATGCGAAAGCAGTTGGAGATAACGCTAAATGGTTAGTTGATCAAGCAGAATGTATCTTAACATTATGGAACGGACAACCTATCGCCGTTACCCCACCTAACTTTGTTGAACTTGAAGTTATCGAAACAGATCCAGGTTTAAAAGGTGATACAGCAGGAACTGGCGGTAAACCAGCAACATTATCAACTGGTGCTGTTGTCCGTGTACCACTGTTTGTACAAATTGGTGAAGTACTTAAAGTTGATACACGTTCAGGCGAATACGTTTCACGTGTTAAATAAAATCGGTTAAATATCTTAACGATTGAAAGAATATAGCGAGGCTTAAACAGTCTGGCTATATTCAAAACAACGCTCACAAAGTTACTTGTCAACATTGATAAAATAACTAAACTCTTTTTTATCCTTCATTTCCAGTTTTTCAAACAACGACTAAATAGTTATTTAGCACCGATATAACCTAATTGTCGCCATGATTCATAAACTACCACCGCAACGGAGTTAGACAAATTCATGCTACGGCTATTGGCTAACATAGGAATGCGAATTTTATGATCTTGTGGAAGCACATCAAGTATAGAAGCTGGTAATCCCCGTGTTTCTGGGCCAAACATCAAAAAGTCATTGTGTTTATAACTAACTTCACTATGTGACTTTTGCCCTTTTGTGGTTAATGCATAAACTTGGGTGGCTAAATCAAGTTGGTTTGATTCTAAAAAATGATGAATATTTTTATAACGTTTTACATCGACAAACTCTTGATAATCCAATCCTGCACGCCTAAGTTTTTTATCATCCCAAAAGAATCCCATTGGTTCAATAATATGTAAATTAAAGCCCGTATTTGCACAAAGACGGATAATATTACCTGTATTAGCAGGAATTTCGGGTTCGAACAAAACAATATTTAATGGCGCTTTAGACACAACAATTCTCTTCTATTTTTTATTTTGGATAGGCAATACTATCACAACTCTTAGTCCCCCTAACGGACTTTTCTCTGCTTTAACAGTTCCGTGGTCTCGTGTTATCGCATTACAAACAATAGCTAAACCTAAACCTGTCCCACCTGATTCACGATCTCGTGCTTCGCTGGTACGATAAAAGGGTCTAAAGATCTGTTCTAATTCATTATCTGCCACCCCTAACCCATCATCGTCAATAGTAATAGTTAGGTGTTTATGATGCGCGACAAAATCCACCACAATTTTATGATTTGAATAACGAAAAGCATTGCGTATTACATTTTCAAGCGCACTACATAACGCCGCTGGATAACACAAAATAGTCTGATTGCCCGGTGGATTTATAATTAAGAAATCTTTTCCAATTTGTTCTGCTTCAAATGTGGCATTATCAAGCACTTGCTTAAATAACACATTAATACTATTTAATTCCCGAATCTCATTATTATCATATTGATGTCTGGCTAATGATAATAGATCACCAATCATGGCATCGAGTTTTAAGGCTTCATTATTAATACGAGTGACTTCTGTACCTTCGCCTTGCTTACGACGCAATAATGATGCGGCAAGCTGTAAACGTGTTAATGGTGTTCGTAATTCATGAGAGATATCGGAAAACAAACGTTGCTGAGATTCTTGCATTCGTTTCAGTTCCCGTAACATATGGTTAAAACTTGCACCTGTTGCTTTATACTCAGAAGAACCAATTGTTTCGAGATCTGGCCACTCTTGTAAATTACCTTTAGCAACCTGATCAGCTGCGCTTTTTAAACGTCTTGCTGGTTTTGCGATACTCCAAGATAACCAAAGTAAAAATGGTGAGCTAATTAACATCGTTAATGCTAACAACAAAAAGGGATGATCGAAGATAAGGCTAACAAACTGTGATTGAATATCCGATGCTGGTTGTAAAACATACAATTTATATTGCTCTTTAGCGTAATTAACCAGAAATGGGCCGATGATTTCTTGCGAACCATAAATCTTTTTAGCAGGATCATCAACATTATGAGATTTTTCACTAAAGTTTTTTACTAAATCTATGTTTTTAGTATCTGCGGTTATGATTTGCTCATTGGGTGTTAAGATAAATAAGAATTGTTCGGATTTTTGATGATTATCCATAACAACAATAAAACGCATCCACCAACGAAAACTATTTTTAGGAACATTGATTAGCTCTTTTTCGAGCTGATTAGCGAGTATATTGCCAGTTTCTTTTTCTTTATTCGCCAAATAAGTTAAATTTCGGGAATCCAGAGTCGGCAAAACGATAATCAGCATCAAAAAAAAAGCTATTGTCAGTAAGAATATAGTGAATATTCGGATAGTCAGACGATCAAAAATCCACATATCTTCTTACCTTTTTAATAAACAACATCTAACTTTGTAACAGATCATCATTCTGATCTACGACAAATAGATAGCCCTTAGATCGCAATGTTTTAATCCACGGTAAGCCATCACTACGGGGTGGAAGCTTCTTACGTAAATTAGAAACATGAACATCAATTGAACGCGCAAGAGGAATAAACTCTTTACCAAGCACTGTTTCACTCAAGGTATCACGAGAAATTATTTTTCCTGCATTTTCAAGAAGTTTTAATAATATTTGAAATTCGGTGCCTGTTAATTCAATATATTTGTCATCAAAAGAAACAGATTGTTGCTTTCGATTAACGGTTAATTTATCAATCGTATATTGAAGAGACTTCTCACCAAAGCCACCAACTAAATTATCCCAACGTTTACGACGTAATAGTGCGTTAATCCGCGCAACTAACTCCCTATCATTAAATGGTTTCAAGATATAATCATCTGCACCAAGTTCAAGTCCAATAATTTTGTCAAACTCGTTGTCTTTAGCTGTTAAAAAAATAACTGGAACCGTGTATTTATTTCTAAGTTGAGATAAAACACTTAATCCATTCATTTCAGGCATCATAATATCAAGTAATATAAGATCAATGGTATTATCAAACTTATCTAAAGCCTGTACTCCATTATTAGCTGTTACAACTTCAAATCCTTCTAATTCTAATAATTCACACAACAACGAGGCTATCTCTGGATCATCATCAACTACAAGTAATTTGTTCATTACAACCCTCTTAATCCTATTGATTCATAATATTTATATTTTAATTAAAATTAATCCTATTATTGATATAGCTTTTATTTTTTCCTTACCGTTATTATATATGCAAAAAGTGCTAACAATATACAAAATTCTTAGCAATTTTATTCTTTAAATATTTTAACGTTACAAAAACCCTGTTCAATAAGGTATAAAGCCTGTAATTTACTCATTACACCTCGTGCACAATAAAGTAAATATTGCTTAGATTGATCTAAATCGCCGAATTGAGTGGCCAACTTATAAAATGGAATAAGCTTAACTTCAACATCGTTTAATTCAAGAGGCTGATCTTCTTGTTCATCTGGGGAACGAATATCAATAACCACATGTTCATCATTAAGTTTACTAACAGTTTCTACTTGCGTGATAGTTGTATCGGCTTGTTTAGCAATTTCGCGGATATCGATATTTTCAGCTTCGTCAACCGCCTTATCTAAAATAGAAAAATCAAAATTCAACTCTTCGGCTTCAATTTTTTCTTTTACTGCCTTCACGGTTGGACTTTTCGAAATCACACCACAAAATTCTGGCATCGTTTTAGCAATATCTTCCGTTCCAATCTGACGAGCAAGATTAATAATAGTTTCTTTATCATGCGTAATAAGAGGACGTAACACTAAAGTATCACTGACATTATCGATTAAGCGTAAATTGGTTAAAGTTTGACTTGAGACTTGCCCTAAAGCCTCACCAGTAACTAACGCTTCGACCTTATAGCGCTGAGCAATTTTTGAGGCAGCTCGAATCATCATTCGTTTAAGAATAACGCCCATTTGACCGTCATCCACCTTTTCAAGAATCTCACCTACCACGTCGGCAAAATCGATAGCAATAAAACGAACTTTATGTGAACTCCCAAAACGCTCCCATAAATAGTGTGCCATCTGTTTAACACCAATTTCATGTGTCTTACCGCCAAGATTAAAAAAGCAATAATGAACACGACAGCCACGTCTAATGAGCATATAGCTTGACACACCAGAATCAAAACCGCCTGAAATTAACGAAATCACATCTTCTTGTGTGCCTGTTGGAAACCCACCAATACCATCATATCGACCTTTAACAAGCAACAACTTATCTTTATCAATTTCTAAATTAACAGTAATGTCAGGGCGAGTTAATTTCACTTTAGATGAAGCAACATATTGATTAAGCCCCCCACCGACATAACGCTCAACATCAATCGAGGTAAAATCATGTTTTCCTCGACGTTTAACCCTTACACAAAATGATTTGTTTTCGATTAACGGCGCATAGTAATTCAATGCTTTTTCGAATATGTCATGAATATCCACATAAGGCATCTCATCGACCGCTAAAATATGATGAATACCGGGAATCCGGATTAATAAATCAAGAATTTGCGCTTCACTGTTGGCAACTTTTGGACGGACTTCAATAAAATCCCAATGACGAATAACCGCAACGTCTTCAATATGACGTTTCAAAATGTTACGAATATTACTGGTCAATATTTTTATAAAACGTAAACGAACAGATTCACTTTTAATGGTAATTTCAGGAAACAGCTTAACAATAAATTTCATAAAACAACGATACTATAATAAAAATGGCGACATTATACTGATTTTTACCCCGGAAACATACAATTGATTACGATAAATACAGAAAATAAGAAAATATACTTGCTTGTTTGTCACACTTTCGCTAATATTTCGCATCTATAAATTTTTGTTGTATAACACTTAAAAAGTGACAGGTTAAAATGTACGGAATTTTAATAGCAGGTTATTTGGTTATTGCTTTAGCAATAATTGTACTAGTATTAATACAGCGTGGTAAAGGTGCTGAAATGGGCTCTTCATTTGGGGCAGGTGCATCTGCAACCTTATTTGGTTCATCAGGCAGTGGTAACTTTTTAACACGTACAACTACCGTTTTAGGTGTGCTATTCTTTGCATTAAGCATTGTGTTATCTAACATGGTCGGTACCAGTAAATTCAGTCACATTGACGTGAATGAAAGTACGCCTGTGACAACACAACAAACAACAAATGATAATCCGACATCGGATATTCCAAATTAATTACGGCGCCGTGGTGGTGAAATTGGTAGACACGCTATCTTGAGGGGGTAGTGCTCTAAGGGCATGCGGGTTCAAGTCCCGCCCACGGCACCAATTCAATAATCAGCAACATTCTTCAAAATTCTTTAAAACACATCAAAGCTAGTAAAAAAAGCCTTAAAGCCTAGTTTTCTATTCTTCAAGCGTCCATAAGATATATTTACAACCACATTATTTATGTTATACGTATCTCATATAACTAAAAATCGTATAACGATGGCTTGTATAACTGTCCTATTAACAGTTACTCAAATCAAAACAACTAAATTATAAGATAAAGATTATTCGTTATCAGACGGCAACAATTTATTTTTGAGTTTAATTTGGTTTGATTATTTTTATTCTTTTGCTTTTGAATAAGGTTAAGGTATTGGTTGATATAAGGCTTAATCACTTAAATTATTCTCTTTTTTTAAATTGCGATTAATATTTGTTAATACTGGTTAATTTTTCTTATGTTATCACTACACTAACAAGAAATGACTACATATTATTTTCTTTTTAAGCTATTCTATTAAGTACGCTATAACTAATTTTTTTGTTATAGCTTTTCTATTAGCCTTTAATCATTTGGCTATATTACTTAATCCAATTTACTAAACCAAACAATGGAATATATCATGAAAAAATTCATTCCTATATTATTCTTATGTAGTTTGTATGGTAGTAATAGTTATGCAGATGAAAGTCAAAATAGTTTCCAAAAACAACCTCAATCACAAACAAATACCGATTATACTGAATATAAAGCTCATTTAGCCGATAATCTTTCTTTGTCATTTTTTGTTGATAGCCAAGAACAAAAAGCCATACCCGTGTTATTGAAAGATGGCAAAAAATATCAGCCAATTAGTATCAAATACTGTATTAAAAATTCTGATGCTTGCTGGCGACAAATTATTTATCATAATTCACTTTCTCATATTAGTTACAACCTTGATAAACCCGAAAGCAGAAAGAATTTATTGATATGGAAAATAGAGTATCTCGATAATGGTCAATTAGCTGAAACCGATTTTACACAGGCACCAAAAACAGGAGCTTTACCTGATGGGGATGATGATTATGATCCGTATATCCTTTGGCAATCAGACTTGAGCAATTATTAGTTCAAAATAATGTCAGCCAATAAGTTAATATAATAAGAATTAGCAAATCGATAATTTGCTTTTTGATTATATTAACTTATGTTTTCTCTAAAAAATGAAATTTAATCGGTCACCACAAATTAGAATTTTATTCTTCTAACTCAATTTGTATTGAAAACTCACGTTAATTTACTAAAAAAGTATTTCTAAAATTATCTTTTCAAATCAATAAAAATGGCGATAACTAAAATAAGAAATATCCTATGCGAATATCTAAATTTTCCTTAAAACTTAATCAGTTTCAAAAATTTTATAATTAACAACTAGTTGTTAAAATTGTATTTTTATGTTAATTTGCATCATCAATTTAACAATCTTATAGTTAGACATAAGAGTTATTGGATATTTAATAAGGATATGTATGTTATCAACTATTATTATTATTCTAATTTTTATCACCGGTTGGTTATTCTTTGCCTATAATAAACTACGTGGTTTAGCCGAAAATGTTAAGCAGACACAGGCTAATATTTATGCTACGGTCAAAAAGAGACAAGATATAGCACAAAGACTTTCTGATATTGCTTCGAGCTATGGGAATCACGAAAAGCTTACACACTTTACCATTACTGAAAGTGACAGCATTAGCAACGCAGCTACCCGCACGTCACAAACTTCTCAGATATTAGGGAATGTTCAAATGTTAGCTAATCGATATCCTGATTTAAAAGCCAATACAACTTACCAACAATTAATGGTTCAATTAGATGAAATTGAAAACTCAGTTCTGATAAGAAGAGAAGCTTATAATGCCGCAGTACAAGTATATAATTCCACTCGCGGTAGTGTTCCTCATCTATTCTATGCTAGTAAACTAGGATTTGGTGAAGCGGCCTATTTTGAAATGGATCAAAATGGTACTGAACAACAAGCATCGTTTAAAACCGACGATGGTAAAATATTAAGAGACACAATTGGTAGAATGGCCTCAGTAGCTTCTGGAAGGGTAAAAAAAATTAAAGAAAAAACAAATAATAACTCAGAAGATAATCAGTCCAATCAACAAAATTAGTTAATCCTATTTTTACACCTACAACCTTGTTGTTTTATCAGAATAACAAGGTAATCTTCATTTAAAATAATTTTTTATTTTTCATCACAATTAATTAAATTTTTAGCATTCTATAGTTGTAGTTTCAAAAATGAAGGTAAAGCACTCTTCTGGATATTGTTAACCCGTACCTAGTCAATTTTGATATTCTTTTTATTAAAAGCTAATTGAGGAATTTAATATCAGACAATAACCTCTTTATCGACTTTCATCAATAAAGAGGTGGTATAAATCAATCCAGTATTCCGTTATGCAAAGCCTTTTAATCCAACCACATGAACATGTTCTTGATTGTTAATCACTTTACGTACCAGTTTGTAGGTTGTACCTTTTTCTGGACTAATGTTTTCAGGTGCAGCAATAATAAGCTGCATTTCTAACCGTTCACAAAGTTCAAAGAGTGTGGCAATAGATTTGGCATCAAGTCGAGCGGCTTCATCCAAGAATAATAAACGACATGGCGAGATATCTTTATTACGTAAGCGTTTGGATTCTTCTTCCCAACTTTGAATAACCATTAATAGTATTGACATACCGGTACCGATTGCTTCACCGGTTGATAATGCACCACTTTCAGCACGTAACCAACCATCTGCCCCTCGATTAACTTCAACATCCATTTCTAGATAGTTGCGGTAATCAAGTAATTCTTCACCAATATTTTGTGCGGTTCGTTGTCCCATATCGATATGAGGATTTAAACGTTGATAAAGTTTTGCTAACGCTTCAGAGAAGGTTATGCGGTTATTGCTGAAGAGATCTTGATGCTCGTTCTGGTCATCTGCTAATGCCGCTAACAGTGATGAGTGAGCTTCACGAATCGTGACATTTAATCGTACGCCATTCACCTGTCCAAATGCCACCGCTTGTAAACCTTGGTTAAGCATACGAATACGGTTTTGTTCACGCTGAATAGTTTTACGGATAATATTTGCTACACTTTTTGAGCTGATCGCTAACTGTTGCTCACGTGAAGTTAATTCTTCGGTCAAGCGTGATAATTCAATTTCCATTTGTTCAATGGCTTCAATTGGGTCATCCGTTTTGACGATATCTTGGCGAATTCGCTCGCGAAGATGTTTATAAACGGCAATATAAAATTGAATTTTGCGTTCTGGTCGTTTTGGATCTTCGGATAGTCTTAATACATCACGTAAGTGCTCGTTGTCATTGACCGCTAAACGTAATGAACCTAACGCTTTATCCGACATTGAACGTAGTTCATCTGCACTTAAATAAGCCAGCTCACGACGATGTAATCGGCGTTCAACGCTGTTTTCTTTAACTAGACGTAATACTAAGCACCACCCTGCTTTAGCTTCAACAACTTGTTCTCTAAGCTGTTTATAATCCCGCAGTGTTTGTGCTAGTCGTTTTTGCATTTGCGTCATTTCGCTTTCACACATAATGAGCTGCTTTTCAAGCGACGTACAATGTTGGCGATTACTATTTAGTTTTTGATGAATTTCATCACGACGAGCTCGAGCACGCTCTTCAGTGATCGCATCCGCTTTCACACCAATTTGATCTATTTCTTTATGCAGTTCATTAAGCATATCTCTTTTAGTTTCAAAGGCGCTTTTTAGTGAAGCTAACGTTTGATTATATTGATTATACTTATCTTGATATTGCTGCATTTGACTGCGTGCTTCAGTTCTTTGTGCTTCAACAATTTCTAATCGAGCGCGCAATTTTTCGTTCAAATCAGTATTTTCATTCAACATTCCAGCTGAATCTTCGTAACTAAAGTGAGCTCGGCGTTGCATCACTTCCGTAAGTGCAAAAACTTGCTGGCGAATAGTGTGTTGCTGGGCTTTAACGATGTTGTATTGTTCACGTAATGCTTCGTTTTGCTCAGGATCACTTTGTAATACAGCAACTAACGGTTCAAGCTCAGAAACGGTATGGCGATGACGGCTGACGTATTGCGCCGCATCTTGTGCTTCAGCAACCTGTTCACGCAATTCATCTACTCTATCCGCTAAATCATCATCAGCCAGTAAATGCATTTGAGCAACTAATCGGTTTACTGTCACTAATTGCTCTTTACAATTGGCAACTTGCTGTTGATTTTGTTTATCAATCGATTCTTGTGATGTCAATTGACGTTCAATTTCATTGCGTCTTGTCGCTAATTTTTGCGCTTCAGCTTCGGGATCGATATCAAAGGCAACCGATAAATATTCACCAATAAATTGACCAACATTTTGTTCAATACGTTGTAATTTTTGTAAATCAAATGAGAGGTTAGCATAACGTTCATGCAGTTCATCTCGCTCTAATGATAGTTTTTCAAGATGAATTTCACGTGCTGCTCGCCCAAATAACGGAACTTTTGGAAAACTGGAGAAGCGCCATTGGCGTTCACCTGTTTTAACTAATACAGCCTTATTCATCTCTTCACAATCAAAAACACTATCATCAAATGAGGATGGATCACCTTCAATAAAATAGATATCTTCTGGATAATCTTCTTCACTGGTGGTCAGATTTTCAAGTTGTGCTTTAACTTGCGACAAATCCGGCACCACAATTGCTTGACGTGATGGACCATATAAGGCTGAGAAATAAGGTGCATCATCAATGGTGACATCTTCATAAATTTCAGAAAGTAATACACCATTAAATCGCTCAGCTAATGCCGATAAACGACCATCATCAACCCCACTTGGTTGATTAAGTTGTTCAATTTGAGTTTCTAATTGATTTCGTTTGAACGTTATCTGATCGCGTTCTGTAACTAATGCACGTTCTTGTTCAAGCAGCTGTTGCATATGTTGCGTAACAGCTTGACTGTGGGTAAAGCTTTGTCCAGTTTGCTCTTGTAGGGCAATTAAGGCATCTTGTGCTTTTATCCACATTGGTGCTTTTTGTCGATAATCCGCTATTTTGGATTGAATTTGTTCAAGTTCTTGTCTGAATTCGATTCGTTTTTCACTTGATTCATTGGCCAATATTGCGTTTTCATCAAGTTGTATTTCAAGTTCTTGTTTTAACTCGTCAAGTTGATCATATTCAATTTGGCGACCAATACGTTTACAGAATTGGGTTAATAGTGATTCGGCTTCTTTTTGTTCAAAAAAGCGTTGTTCTAATTCATCAAGTTGGAGTTGTAAATGTTCAGCTTGTTCAGCTTGATAACATTGTGACGGCCATTGTCTTAATGCTTCTTTCGCTGCACGCCAAGCATCACTACGAACAACATCGCCAACTAATTTCACCACTAATTGATATGCCCGATCAAATTGATTTATCGCCGCATCAGAAACACTGAGTCTTTGCTCCATTTCAAGCACTTGATCAGTTATTTCTTTTTGTTTTTCTTCAAAAACTTCAAAATGATTTTCGATATTACTTATGCCTAATTTGGGTAATTGACATAAAGATTGAGCATTTTTTAGTGCTTGCAGCGCTTGTTGATATTGAATTGCACGAGTTTGTTGTACATCAAGTGCTTGTTGATAATCCGCTAATTGCGTTTTGATTTCATCAACTTCGTGTTCGGTGTGTTCCACTTGATCTCGATAGGTTTGATACTGTTCATTCGCTTCAAGTACAACTTCATTTTGCTCTTCAAGTTTTAAATTGAGATCATCTAAATCAGCTTGATAACGGTCAATTTTTTCTTGTTGGCGTAGCGCTGTTTGCGCTAAATTAAGGTGATCATTGGCTGCTTGTAAGTCGGTTTCTAAGTCACTTTGTGCATCTTGGAACTCTTTAAGTTCTTTTGCCATTTCAACTTGGCGGAACTGGTTACTAATGAGCAAATCTTGTGTTTTGAACATATCACGACGTAAACCCAGCACCGATTCAATATGTACACGACGCTCGTTAGCATGACGCATATAATCCGCAGCCACGTAATCGGTTGATTCAGTGATAAGATGTTTAAATAGGTCCCGGTCAGATTGAGTCACCCGAATAGCTTCTAGTGTCATTCGGTTTTCACGAAGTGCCGCTTCCATATCCTGAAACGCTTTACGTACACCACTATTTTCAGGAAGTAAGTAATCACGAAGTGAGCGAGTAATCGCACTTGAAATACCACCATATAGTGACGCTTCAATCAACCGGTAATATTTACTACGATCGGATGAGGAACGTAAGCGCTTAGGTAATACACCAAAGTCAAACATAACCGAATGATAATCGGTAATTGAATTAAATTGCTTAAAGATAACGCCTTCTATTGTTTCGACTTTATCTTTTAATTCGGGCAAGGATAAAATTCTAGCTTGTTTATCATTTAAACGTTCGGTTACCAGTTCAGTTGGGCTAATGCCAACAGGCAAACCTTGTAATAGAAAAGGTTTGATGTCGACTTTTTTATCACGCCCAGCCACCTGCTGTAATCGAACACCACATATAATTCGCTGATTACGTGAATTAATGACATCAAGCATGGAATAACAAACGCCAGGTTTTAATTTACCATGTAAACCTTTATCACGTGATCCTGATGTTGCACCGGCTTCAGTAGTGTTTCGAAAGTGTAATAGTGTTAAATCAGGAATTAATGCGGTCACAAACGCCGCCATGGTTGTGGATTTACCTGCCCCATTCCCGCCTGAAAGCGTGGTGACAAGTTGATCTAATTCAAATGTTCTGGCAAAAAAACCATTCCAGTTTATTAGGGTTAATGAGTGAAACTTACCGTGTCCAATCATAATTATTCAATCTCCTCATTAACATCTTCTTCTTGTTCTTCGTTATTATCATCGTCTAGGATAAGCGATGACTCGATTTTGATTGCTTCACCGTCTCGAATTAAACGTAATTGTGCTTCTTGTGCATCATCACTACTGCGCACATCGGCCCCAAAACGGAAGATAGATTCGTTGATACGAAAACGGCTACTGTCATTACCCACAATAAAAAATATCATGCCTAAACGACGTAATCGATTAAGTGCCGTTTTGACTTTATCAAATAGCTTTTGCCGATCCAAATCTGATCCAGTCGACCGTTGATTAACTAATTTAAGTAATTTACTTTCATCTGCTAATGACACAAGCTCATCAAAAAGTTCTTGTAAGGTAAAAATACCTTCATGCGCTAGCCGTTCAGGACTTAAATATAAGTAACAAAGAACTTTACCAACTAACATATCAAGTTCTGATAACACCGAACGAGGGATTAATGTTGTTGAACGAGGACGAAGGTAGAAAAAGCCTTCTGGTGCACGAATTAATTCGACGTTATAACGTTGATAAAATTGTTCCAGTTCAAGTTGAAAATCCATTAAAAAGGCGTGATTATCTAGTTCATCTATACCGATATGGCGTCCGGAACGCAATAAACTATCAAGCTCAGGAAAAAGGGGATTGGCAATTGCCTGTGCTAATTTAACGGGCATATATTTATCGATAGATGCTTGGGAACTTGCCGCAACGCGCCCCATAACTTCATCAAGATGATGAGCTGTTTGTTCTAATTCTAAATCTTTAGTATCTGTTGATGACATGTGCTTGTACCTTAGCTCCATAATCGTTAATAGGTTTCCATTCGGCTGGGATACCGAGTAAATCATTTTCGGCAATCCCTAAACGAATAGCCTGATCGATAAATAATCTTGCAATATCAAAATGTTGTTCCCGTGGGAACTGTGCTAGATAACTATGAATAGCGATACTCATATCCAGTGGTTTATTTTCTTGTTTGAAGACCAATAAATTTTGTTCGATATGGGCAATAATGTGTTCTTGAATCTCTTCAATCATTTCAAATTCAAGTTCTGACGGTAATTCACCTGTTACTTCTGCTTCATGTAGTGCAAGTTCTTCATCACGCATATCAAGTAGGCGATCAGCATTGGCAAAAATAAGTGACCATGGTAAATCGAAATAGCCTTGTATTGATTTACGTAATCGCTGTGAAAAGACTCTATTTTTATCTAAATCAATAGCGGTACGGATAAATTTATGAACATGGCGATCATAACCAATCCAAAGATCAATCGCCTTTTGTCCCCAGCCAATAATACGATCAAGTTTGCCTTGTAAATCCATAACCACATTATTGATTTTATCAAGTTCAGGATTATCCATGGTTGCATCTTGAATCAAGAGCAGACTTGCTTGGAGTTTATCGCCTGCAGCGGCGAGTGTATCTTGCAATTCTCGTAATGTTTGTGACGTTTCAGTGAGTAAGCCTTCACAACTACTAATTGCTGCTTGCCAATCTTGGCTCAATAATGCCGAAATATTTTGTTTTACATCCGCTTGTTGCTCATCCATTACCCGTTGGGTAATATCAATACTATCAAAAATCTCTGCAACGGAGTATTTCAAGGGTGCAAAAACGTTACGATGCCAGTGAAGATCATCACCACCTTCTAGTGCTGCATCTGCTGCACGTTTTAGCTCTTGAGCAACAATAGAAAGCTGAATTGATAAACGTAACGTAGAAAATTCTCGTTGACGAATATAGTAATCCGAAATGCCAATTCCCAAAGGCGTCAAACGATAAATTGAATAACCATCAGTCATTTCGCTAGCAAAACGCGTAATTAATCGCTGGCGTACTAAATCATTAATGGCATTATTTGCTCGAACAGCAATGGTATCTTCACTCTGTTCAAAAATTTGTGATACATGCCTGAAAGCATCAATTAATTCAGATTCAGTCATTTCACCATCAAAGCGTTCGCTATTTAAGACGGCTATCGCCAATAAAAAAGCGAGCCGTTCAACTGGCAAATTAATTGAAAAATCATTTTTTTTTGCCCAAGAGACCAGTTCTGGCACTGATTGGGAAAAATCCATCATAGTGGTTCCTTAATAATAGATGCTCAATTGTTGAATGCGCCCTAAATATAAATGAGTAAGACAATATATTGCGTTAAGGACAAAATACTTTTGATTATATAACAAATTGTAATAGTTAAAAATAGCAAGTTTAAGATTTGTTATTCATAATATGTTTTTATATATCAAAAAAATAAAAACACAATTTGGTTATTTATATTCAAGAATTGTAATGCAATTATTTTATTACTAAAGCGATCAAAAACGAACAAAACATATTTTATATTTAATTATCATATTAAACATTTTTTGATGATCAATAATTACACAAATAGCATTGACTTTTTTTATATCGATATGATAATGATTATCATTTTCATAAAATATAAGGATTTTTATCATGCGTAAATTATTTGTACTCATCTTATCAGGAAGTGTTACTTGTATGATATCACAATCGCTTTCTGCTCATGGTATTTGGATCGCTAATCGGGTTGATCAAAAGCAAATCGTTTTAGGTGAAGGTCCGTTAGATAATGGTTATCAAACGGAATATGTAAAAAAGATTCATGCTTATAACGGTAATTGGACTTCTTTACCGATTAATCAAAAAAAACATCAAAATTATGTGACCGTTGAACCGACAGAAAATACCGCTGTTGTAACCGTTAGTTTTGATTATGGTTATTGGACTAAAAATGCACAGGGTAAATATGTTAATCTTCCGATGAATAAAGTAGAAGGAGCGAGTAAAGGAACCCATGCCATTAAATACAGTGTCAATTATTTATCATCCGTCAACGCACCTAAACGGGTTGAAGATATTCCGTTACAAATAGTACCAGCAGTTGATCCAACCCAATTAAAACGCGGTGATAATTTACTTGTAACGGTCTATAAAAATAATCAGCCATTAACAAATACTGCTGTTATTATCGATGTCGTTAATAATTTAGATAAAACGATTACAACTGATGATAAAGGTCAAGCGACCATTACTATTCCTAATCAAGGCTTAAACGTAGTAGGTGTCGAAATAGGTTTTCCCCTAAAAGATAGCCAACTTGCGACTCAAGAAAAATTTTTTACAACATTAGTTTTTACACTCATGCCAGAAGAAGATTAATTTAAACAATAAAAACGGGATTAAAAAATCCCGTTTTTATCTTGATTTTATACTTCAGCTTCGACAGGTCGAGGAATAAAGAAACTACAAACTAAGGCTAAAATTGTAATGATTAATCCTAATAACATTCCATTAAAATAACCCTTAACGGTATAACCACTTATCATTTGTACAGCAGGCAATAAAGCAAAACTTAATCCTGCACCTAAATTAAAAGCCCCTGCATTCATGCCTGGCAGAAAACCTAAGTTTTCTTTAGGCGATAAGACTATACCAAGACCATTTAAAATGATATTCGCCATTCCTGCATAAAAAATACCTAATGCAATAACACCAATAATTAATATCGGTAGTGAATCAATCCCGTAGAACATGATCATTAATTGACTAATGACACATCCTATTAAACCTAATTTAAGTACCTTATTGTAACCTAAACTTGGCGCCAAACGTCCAGAAAATGGCCCTATCAACCACCCAATTAAGGCATAAGGTGTTAACAAAATAAGTGAAGCCCAATCAGCTTCTAAACCAAATCCGATTTCAGGATTTTGCGCTAATGACATCACTAACCCATTAACGACGGCAAAAATCCCTGTCATAGTTAATAAAGTGGTTAACAATATTGCCCAAGTTGCTCTGGTTTTTAAATGTACTATCGTTACTAATGGTTGTTTACTGGTTTTTTCTGTTTTCCAAAATAGAATAAAACAGATACCAGCAAAAATAGTTAATCCTATGACTTTAAACCAGTTGGCAAGGGCTAAATTCCCTGCTTCATTTAGCGCTAGTAACAATGCAGCAACGGTAAGCACAATGAACAGCACGCCTAACCAATCCATTTTGGTTCCTTCAGAAGGTTTAGACTCAGGTGCATAACGATGAACAAAATAGGTAGATAGCGCTGCGGCAATCGCAATGACCCAAAACACCGAACGAAAACCGCAATAAGTTGCAAGCAGACCGCCGGCAATTGCATCTATGCCAGCAATACCGCCATTTACAGCGGTCACTATGCCCATTAACATGCCATATTTTTTGACATCTTTAACTTCATGACTGAGCATCAGTAAACAAAGTGGAACGACTGGCCCTGATACACCTTGAATAATTCGCGCAATATATAATACAACGATATTCGGGGCAACCGCTGCAAGCACCGTACCTAATGTCATAATAAACAACATAATCGTTAAGACTTTTTTACGACCTTTTATATCACTTAAACGGGGTAAAAATAATGAAAACAGTGCAGCAGAGGTGAAAAAAGCGGTTTGGGATAATCCGACTTGAGCGTCGTTAGAACCTAATTCTTTAGCAATAGTGACTAATACTGGGCTTAACATACTCGCATTGAGTTGAAATGCTACACAAGCAGCAAGCAATGCAAACATTAATGTTAGCATACTATTTTTTTTCTGGCTTAATTCGGCCATATTTTACCTCGTTAATACTTATTATTGGACAATACTTGGTTTTACCATAACCTCAACAGCAAATTACAGGGCTATTAATTGTTACGTATAAATCAAAACAACACTGTTTTGTGTTTATAAGACTGACACTAAAAATCCCAACGATTTAATATCAATTGGGATAGGTTGACGTTTTATCTCGCCAGCATTATTTACCGATTTTTCCATAAATCTTTTTAATTGAACTATTTTGATTGAATGTTCTGATAAATTCCAAGTTTTATACGATGAATCACAAGCCAACTAAACCTGTTTTCTTTCTAATAAATGCAAAGCTATCAGTAGAAGGAATGATCAATTTTAGGTAAACTAACACATCTATTTCTTCCTTAATTAGTTCACTATCAAAAAGATTTAATCACATTGGTTGCAGGGTAAATATTTTAATTTTAATTCACAGATTTAAAATCCAATTATTATTAAATTTAATATTAATATTTCGATAATAAAAAATAAATTCCCTACTCGCACCGTCGCTAATTTATGCTAAAATCGAGAAACATTTACAAGCTCACTTAACATAAGGACGTAACGCAATGCATATCGGTATACCTAAAGAACGGTTAGCCAATGAAGCAAGAGTTGCTGCTACACCACAAACTGTTGGACAACTGTTAAAACTTGGTTTTACAGTTTCAGTTGAACAAGGTGCTGGACATGCTGCTCATTTCGAAGACCAAGCTTTCATTGATGCTGGAGCCACAATTCAAAATACTCAAGATATTTGGCAAAATGACTTAATTCTTAAATTTCACGCACCAACTGATGAAGAAATCACGTTGATGAAAGAAGGATCAACTCTCATTAGCTATATTTATCCTGCTCAGCATAAAGAGTTATTGGAAAAACTTGCTGCCAAAAACATAACAGTCATGGCAATGGATTGTGTGCCACGTATTTCACGAGCACAATCACTTGATGCATTAAGTTCAATGTCTAACATCGCTGGTTATCGTTCAGTTATTGAAGCGGCAAATCAATTTGGTCGTTTTTTTACTGGTCAAGTTACCGCTGCAGGTAAAGTCCCACCAGCAAAAGTTTTAGTCATTGGTGCCGGTGTTGCCGGTCTTGCTGCAATCGGTGCAGCGGTGAGTTTAGGTGCAATTGTTCGGGCATTTGATACTCGCCCTGAAGTTGCCGAACAAATTAATAGTATGGGCGCTGATTTTTTAGAATTAGATTTTGAAGAAGAAGCCGGTTCAGGCGACGGCTATGCAAAACAAATGTCAGCAGCTTTTATTGAAGCTGAAATGGCTTTATTTGCTGAACAAGCCAAAGAAGTGGATATCATCATCACAACCGCTCTTATCCCCGGTAAACCTGCTCCGAAGTTGATTTCTAAAGAAATGGTAGAGTCAATGAAACCAGGTAGTGTGATTGTAGATTTAGCGGCACTAACAGGTGGTAACTGCGAATTAACCAAACCAGGTAAAGTTTTTGAAACCAATAATAACGTTAAAATCGTTGGTTATACTGATTTAGCTAATCGTATGCCTGCACAAGCCTCACAGCTTTATGGTACGAATATTGTTAATTTACTAAAATTGCTTGCTAAAGAGAAAGACGGCAATATTGATATCAACTTTGATGATGTTGTTATTCGTGGTGTGACAGTGGTTAAAGATAAAGAAATCACTTGGCCTGCACCACCAATACAAGTGTCGGCTCAACCGCAACAAAAAGCGACAACGCCTGTTGTAAAACCCGAACCGAAACAAATGGCACCACAAAAAAAATTTGGAATTCTGGCTCTGTTAATCATCGCCTATTTTTGGATTGCTAATTCAGTTCCGGAAAGCTTTTTAGGGCATTTTACTGTTTTTGCCTTATCCTGTGTTGTGGGTTATTACGTTGTTTGGAATGTCACCCACTCTTTACATACACCACTTATGTCTGTAACAAATGCGATTTCAGGCATTATTTTAGTCGGTGCCATATTGCAAATTGGTGATGATAATGGTTTAACGACTGCCATTGCCTTTGTAGCTATTTTGATTGCTAGCATCAATATTTTTGGTGGATTCTTTGTTACTCAAAGAATGCTAAAAATGTTCCAACGTGGCAAATAGA
The DNA here is from genome assembly GCF_026536645.1 of Gilliamella sp. B3801. Classification (NCBI taxonomy): domain Bacteria; kingdom Pseudomonadati; phylum Pseudomonadota; class Gammaproteobacteria; order Orbales; family Orbaceae; genus Gilliamella; species Gilliamella sp. B3801. The sequence continues at coordinate 142,461 of NZ_JAFNNR010000005.1, read as the reverse complement.
GGGGAGTATCAATAATGTTCAGTAATGGAATTATTCAAGCAGCCTATGTGATTGCTGCATTACTTTTTATATTTAGTCTACGTGGACTTTCAAATCAAGAGACAGCTAAATCTGGTAATATTTACGGTATGATCGGCATGGCTATTGCACTTATTGCTGCCGTTGCAAGTATTAAAGGTGGATTGCATTGGATCATCATTGCCATGATTCTGGGTGCTGCTATTGGTTTATACCTAGCCAAAAAAGTCGAAATGACGCAAATGCCTGAACTGGTGGCATTACTTCATAGCTTTGTTGGGATGGCAGCAGTACTTGTTGGTTTAAATAGCTTTTTAGATTTAAATAGTGCAATACTGATATACCATAGTAGTGAAATGACCGTCCATTTAGTCGAGATTTTTGTCGGTGTCTTTATTGGTGCAGTAACATTCTCAGGTTCTATTGTCGCATTTGGCAAACTTAATGGACGCATTAGCTCAAAACCGTTATCTATTCCAAATAAACATTATTGGAATTTAGCTGCAATTGTTGTCTCAATCATTTTAATGTTTACGTTCATTGAGCTAAAAACAGGCGCTGGCGCACTGGTCTGCTTACTTGCCATGACCATTATTGCATTCGTATTTGGCTTCCACCTTGTTGCATCTATCGGTGGTGCAGATATGCCTGTGGTTATTTCGATGTTAAACTCGTATTCAGGTTGGGCTGCCGCCGCTGCCGGATTTATGCTAAGTAATGATTTATTAATTGTTACCGGCGCATTAGTTGGTTCTTCAGGCGCCATTCTTTCTTATATTATGTGTAAAGCAATGAATCGCTCTTTCATTAGCGTTATTGCAGGCGGTTTTGGTACTGACGGTAGCTCAGCTAACACTACTGATGAAGAACAAGGTGAATATCGTGAAATGCAACCTGCTGAAGTTGCACAAACGTTAAAAGAAGCGCGTTCTGTCATTATTGTACCAGGTTATGGTATGGCGGTTGCGCAAGCACAAGGCGCTGTCAGTAATATTACAGAAAAACTACGTGGTATGGGAATTGAAGTAAGATTCGGGATTCACCCCGTTGCAGGACGTTTACCAGGTCACATGAATGTATTATTAGCAGAAGCTAAAGTCCCTTATGATATCGTACTAGAAATGGACGAAATCAATGATGATTTTCCTGATACAGATGTTGTTTGGGTCATTGGTGCAAATGATACGGTTAACCCTGCGGCAGAAGAAGATCCAAATAGCCCTATCGCAGGCATGCCTGTACTTGAAGTTTGGAAAGCGAAAACGGTGATTATTTCTAAACGTTCAATGAATACGGGTTATGCAGGCGTACAAAACCCACTATTTTTTAAAGAAAATAGCTATATGTTATTTGGCGATGCGAAAGATAGTGTTGAAAAAGTATTACAGAATCTGTAATGATTATTGATTAAATCATTTTATTTAACTGCGGTTTAAACCGCAGTTTTTTTATAACCAAATTATAGGTTTTATTAAATAAAAAATTAAATTAGCGATTTTCGAGTTTAATTTGTTCTTTATGATAAAGATAATAGGCGCCACGTGAAACCATACGAAGTTGAAATATCAGATCTTCGATGAGTTCCTGACGTTGAACGATATCAAAATCAATTGCTTCCGCACCCGCATTAAATGCAATGGTTACCATTGCCTCTGCTTGAGCTTCATTATAGTAATGGGGCATGTTATTGGCATTATCAAGATAATCAACCAGTTCAACAATAAAATGTTGTATTTCGCGAGCGATAGCGGAGCGAAAAGCTGATGAGGTTCCGGCTTTTTCACGTAGTAATAATAAAAAAACTTTCGGATTTTTATCAATAAACTCAATGAAAGTTGTGACAGAGGTGCGTAAGACACTGCCTCCTTTCTCAATACGTTTTCGAGCTTGACGTAATAATTGACGAAGTGTTAGACCACTTTCGTCAACCATTGCTAAACCTAACTCATCCATATCTCGAAAATGACGGTAAAAAGAGGTCGCTGCAATACCTGCTTCACGTGCAACTTCACGCAAACTTAAACTTGCAAAACCTTGCTCTGCGTTAAGTTGATTAAATGCTGCATCGATTAAGCTACGGCGTGTTTTTTCTTTTTGTTTTGCACGCACGCCACCTGATTTGCTATTTTTCATTTTTATTTTTAATAACTTTAAATAAATTGATTTGTTCTAAAATAATTATTTCGCCACGTTAATTAATTTTTCTTTTTCAGCAAATACTTTTGGCATATGATCACGAATTGTTTTAGCAATGGTTTCATAACGAGACCGTAATGGTGAACCTGGTCGATAAATCAGCTCAATACTTCGTGAAGGAACAGGATCAGTACAAGGGATATAACAAATATTATCACGAGTTCGCTCGTTTGGCGCGGCTAACTCAGGAAATAAAGTAATTCCACGACCGGCTGAAATCATACTGCGTAAAGTCTCAAGACTTGTTGCTTTAAATTGCTTGTCTTCGTCGATTCCAACTTGGAAACAATAACCCATAGCGTGTTCACGTAGACAGTGTCCGTCTTCTAACATGAGGAATTTTTGCCCTTTCAAATCTGAAAGTTTGATGGTTTTTTGATTAGCTAAATCGCTATTTGTAGGTACAGCTAAGAACATTGGTTCATCAAATAAAGGTAACTCAATAAATTGCGCTGTCTCTTTAACTTGAGCAACAATCGCACAATCAAGTTTACCACTTTCAAGTTGTGCAACAATATTGGCCGTTTGAGCTTCGTGCAAATAAAGTTCTAATTGAGGAAAAGATTCATGTAAAACCGTGATGACATGAGGCAATAAATAAGGTGCAATGGTGGGAATTAATCCAATATGCATTGGCCCTGACATCTCTTCACCTTGGCGGCTTGCCATCTCTTTCAAAATTTGGATATTACGTAATATCTCTTTGGCTTGTTCTACAAGCATCATGCCAGTTTGAGTAAATAAAACCTTGCGACTAGTGCGTTCTAACAACATTACGCCAAGTTCATCTTCCAATTTTCTGATCTGTCCACTTAAGGTTGGTTGACTTACATTACAAGCATCAGCTGCTTTACGAAAATGCCGGAATTCAGCTAAAGAAACAAAATATTCTAAATCACGAATATTCATAATGCCCCCGATAAGTTATCAGTTAATAGTATATACTCAAGTGATTTTGGGAACTTAATTGCAGTATAAAAATTAACGGTAAAAATGTCTTGTAATCATGTTTTAACGTTGTGTCTGTTGCTGGAAATTATTGTTTCCCTACAATTAACTCAAAAAAATTCAAGTATAAGTTTAAATAATTATAATCAGTTCCATGATATTACATAGATACAAACGAAATTAAATAAGTCGTTTTGATTGAACGATATTACTATATTGTACTATATAAATAAATGTTATTTTTGATAATTGTATTTAAAAAAATCAGATAGAAAAATCATTGACTGTTTTACGACGACTTATTCAAGGAGTTTAATGATTACTTAATAGTTATTGGTTTGAGCCGTGGAAAGTTAAATTCAATTAGGCTATAATTCGGCATTATATTTGGTTTACAATTTATAACAAATTTTGAGGTGCGCTATTTTTAAACAAGTTTCCCGCTTTTATCGTAAAATGTTTTGCCATGATAAACACCCTGAATCACATTATGTGTCCATTCCTCGTAATGAACATAATATCTCTCGCAAAGAGATAAGTGAAAATGCGCTTAAAGTACTTCATCGATTAAATAAACAAGGGTATGAGGCTTATTTAGTTGGAGGGTGTATTCGGGATCTTCTTTTAGGCAAAAAGCCAAAAGACTTTGATATTACAACCAATGCGACACCAGAACAAATACAAAAGATTTTCCGTAATTGCCGTTTAGTTGGCAGACGTTTTAGACTTGCCCATATTATGTTTGGTAAAGAAATTATTGAAGTGGCAACTTTCCGTGGTGAACATGATAATCAATTGGATCAAACCAATATGTCTAGACGTTCGCAATCCGGAATGTTATTACGCGATAATGTGTACGGAACCATAGAGCAAGATGCTATCCGTCGGGATTTCACCATAAATGCACTGTATTACAGTTTAAAAGACTTTAGCTTACGTGATTATTGTGGCGGTATTGCAGATTTACAAAAAGGTCTAATTCGCTTAATCGGCGATCCTCAAGTACGCTACCGAGAAGATCCGGTCAGGATGTTAAGAACGGTACGCTTTGCCGCTAAATTGGATATGGAAATTGAAGCACAAACAGCAAAACCCATTAAGCACCTAGCACCATTATTGAAAAATATTCCAGCTGCTCGACTTTTTGATGAGTCGCTCAAACTTTTACAAACGGGAAATGGTTACGCAACTTATAAATTATTAAAAGAATATCATCTTTTTGAACAACTTTTTCCAGCTATTAACCGATTGTTCACAAATAATCAAAATAGCTTTTTAGAAAAAATCATTGAGCAAGTTCTTAAAAATACCGATTATCGCATTGCTAATAATAAAAGGGTTAATCCGGCATTTTTGTTTGCTGCATTTTTTTGGTACCCAATTATTGAGCAAACACAATTGACTTGTATTGAAGGTGGTTTGCAATTTCACGACGCTTTTTCTGTTGCTATTAACGATGTTCTTGCTGAACAATGTAAAGTGCTCGCCATCCCTCGACGGTTAACCTCTATTATGGGCGATATATGGCGTTTACAGCTACGCATGAAGAAAAGAGAAGGCAAGCGAGCATTTGCAATTTTAGAAAATCCTAAGTTTCGTGCTGCCTATGATCTTCTTGAAATGCGAGCATCAATTGAAAAAGGCGAATTACTTGAACTGGCTAAATGGTGGGATGAATTTCAATTTACATCGCCTGAAAAACGAGTAATCATGGTCAAACAACTCAATAAAACATTTAAACGCAAAGGAAAACGTTAATTTTTCATTCGCACTTTTATAAATAACCGTTATAATGTGTTAATTATAAAAAACATAATTAATTTTAATCATTGATGAAAAAATTAACGCCATCACTAATCACATTAACCATAGTTTTTTCCTTATATAACAATGTTTGTTACGCTATTGCTTTGCCAAAATCTGATAGCAATAACGCTCAATGTCTAAATAATGTGCCTAGATTTGATCGACCATTAGTCAATGGTAATATCAATACATTACCGGTTAATGCTGAATCAAACGAATTTGAAGCTAATTATCCAAATACAGCCACTTACAAGGGTAATGTATCAATTGAACAAGGCAATCGGGTTATAAAAGCCGATAGAGTGACAATAAACTCAGAAAATAATACCCAAACCGTCACCCTCGATGGCAGTATCAATTATCAAGATAATTTAATTCAAATGAAAGGCGATCATGCATCGATGAATCTTAATAATAACAATACTGCAATAACATCAAGTAAATACCATTTAGTAAATCGCCTTGGTCGAGGTCAAGCCGATGAAATCAAACTTGAGAATAATCGTTATGTGATCTTGAAAAATGGTAGTTTTACGTCTTGTCCTGTTGATAACAATACTTGGAGTATCAAGGGTACAACCGTAATTCATGACAACAAAGAAGAATTGCTTGAAGTTTGGAATGCGGTTTTTCGAGTGGGAAAAGTACCTGTTTTATATTCACCTTATTTACAATTACCTACCGGAAATAAACGACGCTCAGGTTTATTAATGCCGAATCTTAGCTTTAATAACAAAGATGGCGTTGATTTTTCGCTACCTATTTATTGGAATATTGCACCTAACTATGATGCAACTTTTCAACCAAGAATCCTAGTAAAAAGAGGATTTCAATTAAAAACTGAGTTCCGTTATCTTAACGAACTTGGTGCAGGTACGCTTGCCTTTGATTGGCTACAACATGACAGTCAATATAATAAAGACCGTGATAATAAAGCCAATGGTATTAATTATGATGATAATCGTCAACGCTGGTTATTCTATTGGAAAAACGATGAACTGATTAATTATAATTGGCGACTAAAAATTAATGCTACACGTGTCAGTGATAACCAATATCTTTCGGATTTAGATTCCGATTATGTTTCATCAACGGCGGGTTACCTTTCTCAACTTTATCAGTTGGGTTATAACGATGAAAATTGGGACATTACATTAAGCCAATTAAACTTTCAGACTTTCCGTACTAATTTAAAAGATAATCTTTATCAAACTCAACCTCAGTTAGATATTACCTATTACAATTATGATTTCGGACCATTTAAATTTAAAAACTATGCGCAAATCAGTCATTTTGTTAGCAAAGGGAAAAATGAACCTAAAACTTGGCGTACTCACATCGAACCAACATTAAACTATACGTTAACTAATTCTTGGTCTTCGATATCAACTGAAGCTGGTTTTATGGCCACTTATTACAATCAGGATTTACCGAGTAATAGTAACCGTTTCAAAAATCTTGATAAAAATGTCAGTCGATTTATACCCAAAATATCGGTTGATGGTAAAATTATTTTTGAACGAGATACAACCCTTATTGAGGGTTATACCCAAACATTAGAGCCACGTGTAAAATACATTTATATACCTTATAAGAAACAATCAAATATATTAAATTATGATTCGACCTTACTCCAATCAGACTATATTGGATTATTTAGGGATCAACCTTATAGCGGTCTAGACCGAATTCCATCTACTAATAAAATTTCAACCGGTATAACAACACGTTTCTATGATATAAATAAAGTTGAACGATTCAATTTTTCGATTGGGCAAACCACGTATTTTACTAAATCAAGAACCAGTGAAAACAATACCAAATTGGATAGAAACTCTGATACGGGTAGTATAACTTGGGCAGCAGACAACTTTTGGCAAATTTCAGATGAAATTGTATTTAGAGGTGGGGTGCAATATGATACTCGCCTTGATGCAATATCATTAGCCAACAGTATTTTTGAATATCGTCCTTCGAGTAATAAATTAATTCAATTATCATACCGTTATGCAAATCATAAATACATCGATACGGTTGATTTAAACTCGATTTATAATAACTATAAGCAAAATATTTCTCAAACTGGTATTATGACTACTTGGCCACTCTCTGAAACAGTTTCAGCAGTTGGATCGTATTATCATGATGTCAAAAAAGGACAAATGGTCGATGGGTTTGTTGGATTACATTACAGCGACTGTTGTTGGGGGATGACAGTGCAATATGGACGAAAACTAACTGATTGGAATATCGATACGCATAAAAGTAAATATGAAAATAAATTGTCTTTAAACTTTGAATTACAAGGATTTGGACGCCGAAGTGACGCAAAAGCAAAAATGTTAAATTACGGCAAACTTCCTTATGTCTCAGCGTTTGAATAAATTGTTCAAAAAAACATAATCAATTAATTTATTACTATAGCAATGACACTATAGCAAAAAAATGAGTTAAAAATATGAAATTATTAAAACTAATTATTGCGTTAAATTTAAGTTTAAGTATTGGTTTGCTTAATCCTTTAACAGCAAATGCTGCGCCACGCGTTATTGAGCAGGTTGCTGCTGTTGTCAATAATAACGTCATTTTAGAAAGTGATGTTCAAGAAATGCTTAAAACCATTAAAGCAAGCACAAATCCTAACAATTTACCGAATGATAAAATACTTCGTCAACAAATCATTGATCGTTTAATTGTTGAAAACTTAATATTACAAAAAGCAGCTAAAGCTAAAATTACAGTCAGTGATGATGAAGTAACTAAAGCAATAGCTCAGATTGCAAGTGAAAATGGCATGACCGTCAATCAATTACGCAGTAAGTTATCAACGATGGGAATTAGTTATTCAGCTTATCGTGAACGTATTCATAACGATATGCTAATTGATCAAACCCGTATGAATGAAGTTAGACATCGTATCAATATTTCTGACAAAGAAGTGGAAAATCTATCAAAAAGTTTGACCAAACAACTCACGAATAATTTAAGCGTAAAGATTAGTCACATTTTAATTGCTATTCCTGAGAAAGCGTCTAAACAACAAGTTGATGTTGCAACCGAAAAAGCACGGGATGTAATCAATCGAGCTAAAAAAGGCGAAAATTTTGCTAAACTGGCTGCCTCATATTCAAACGATGATCTTGCCTTAAAAGGCGGTAACATGGGGTGGCGTAAACTCAACGAGCTACCAACGATATTTGAAGAACGTTTAGTTCGTGCGCCTAAGGATAGCATCATAGGACCAATTCGTTCTGGGGTAGGATTACATATTTTAAAAGTTGATGATACTCGCACTGAAAAACCAAAAGCGATTACTGTTCAAGAAGTGGATGCTCGTCATATTTTGATTAAAACAAATGTCCTTGTTACAGACCAAATAGCTAAACAGAAATTAACAGACATTCGAAAAGCAATCGTGAGTGGTGCTACCACTTTTGAAGCAGCAGCGAAAGCGTATTCTGAAGATCCTGGTTCAGCCGATAACGGCGGTAATTTAGGTTGGAGTATGCCAGAACGTTATGATACTGGCTTTAAAAATGGATTACTTAAACTTAAAAAAGGTGAAATCAGTCAGCCTGTTCAATCTGCTTATGGTTGGCATTTAATTCAGCTACTCGATACCAGAAAGGCAGACAAAACCGAATCAGCAAAACAAGATCATGCTTATCGACTTATATTTAATCGTAAATTTGCTGAAGAATCTCAAATCTGGATTCAAGAGTTAAAAGGTGACGCATATATCAAAATCAAAGGTGTAGATGATAATGAATAATCGAGTTCACCAAGGACATTTTGCCCGTAAACGTTTTGGGCAAAACTTTTTACATGATGAATATATTATTGAAAGTATTGTTGCCGCAATTCAACCTAATAAAGATCAGGCACTTGTTGAAATTGGGCCTGGTCTTGCAGCACTAACTATACCCGTGAGTAAACTTGTTGATCACCTTACTGTCATAGAAATTGACCGTGATTTGGCGGAAAGACTAAAACAAAATCCTTTATTAACTGATAAGTTGACCGTAATTGAACAAGATGCACTTAATTATGACTTTAATATACTTGCAACTGAATTAGGTAAACCATTACGCGTGTTTGGTAATTTACCTTATAATATTTCCACACCTTTAATGTTTCACCTTTTTGAATTTGCAAATATCATCACTGATATGCATTTTATGCTACAAAAAGAGGTGGTTACACGCTTGGTCGCAGCGCCGAATAGCAAAGATTATGGTAGATTGAGTGTTATGGCACAATACTATTGCCAAATCATTCCCGTTTTAGAAGTTCCTCCGAGTGCTTTTAAACCTGCGCCTAAAGTTGATTCGGCGGTAGTTAAATTAATCCCTTATAAGCAAAAACCTTACTTAGTTAATGATGTTAAGATACTTTCTCGATTAACTACTGAAGCCTTTAACCAAAGACGTAAAACGATTCGTAATAGCTTATCCAATATGTTCTCTGTAGAACAACTCATTGAATTAGATATTGATCCAACGCTACGAGCTGAAAATTTAACTGTGCAGCAATATTGCCAGCTTGCCAACGCATGGAAATGATGTCATGGCAAATTTACTTATCGGTGATATTCATGGTTGTTATGATGAGTTTATGCGATTGCTTGAAAAAGCTGGATTTTCCTCAACCGATACGTTATGGCTAACAGGTGATCTTGTAGCAAGAGGTCCTAAATCATTAGAAGTTTTAAGATTTGTCAAAACGAATACCAGCCAAATTCGGCTGGTATTAGGTAATCATGATCTTCATTTGTTATCAGTTTATGCTAATGTTACGCCGCCTAAAAAGAAAGATAATCTTGAAGAGGTGATCAATGCACCAGACTATGATGAATTGATGAATTGGTTACGTAAACAGCCTTTAGTTCAAATTGATGAAAAATTAAAAATCATTATGACCCATGCAGGTGTCTCACCGCAGTGGGATATGGAAACATTAAAAAAATGTGCTGATGATCTCAATAAAATATTATCTAGCGATTCTTATCCCCTCTTTCTTGACAAAATGTATGGAAACTTTCCGGATGAATGGTCATCGGATTTACAAGGTTTTGATCGTCTACGTTATGCCACCAATGCGTTAACACGTATGCGATTTTGTTATGAAGATGGTCGACTTGATTTTTATTATAAAAAACCACCTGAGCAAGCGCCAACCAAACTTAAACCTTGGTTTTTAATTCCTAGTCAAATACCGCCTGAATATAGTATCGTTTTTGGACATTGGGCGGCACTGAATGGTAAAGGTACCCCGGAAAATATTTTTGCACTTGATACGGGATGTTGTTGGGGTGGAAAATTAACTTGTTTAAGATTTGAAGATAAGAAGTATTTTAAGAAAAGAAATATTGAAGCTAAAAAATTAGATAAATCATTATGAAAGGGTCATTTACTATGTCTGTTTTATCCGTCATTAAATCCATATGGAAAGTTATCAATTTCCTAAGAGAGCTTTTTTTTAACATTATATTCTTGATTGCCATATTACTCATTTCAAGTTTTATTGCATTATTTAAAGAATCACAAAGTTTAGACGACGTTCCACAAAATGGCACATTAGTTTTAGATCTTGAAGGTGTTATTGTTGATAGCACACTTTATAATGATGATATTTATCATTTACAAAACAAGATATATGGAAAACGAGTAAATCTTGCTCGAGAAAACAGTTTATTTGAATTAACACAAAAAATAGATCAAGCTGCCGCAGATCCAAATATAGAAAATATGGTATTAAGATTAGATAATTTTGTTGGGGCAGATTTGAGTTCACTACAATATATAGGTAAATATCTCACTAAATTTAAAAAGGCGAATAAACCCATTTATGCCTCAGGCACAAACTTTAATCAAAGCCAATATTATTTAGCAAGTTATGCTGATAAAATTTCTCTTACCCCGCAAGGTGCCATTAATGTCTATGGGCTTGCTGCTAATAACCTATATTACAAGACTTTACTGGATAATTTAAAAGTGAACACGCATGTGTTCCGTGTTGGTACCTACAAATCAGCTATCGAGCCTTTTATCCGTAATGATATGTCTGCTGAAGCAAAAGCGAATACCACAAGATGGTTAACATTGATGTGGAATAATTATTTAAATGATATTGCTTCCCAACGAAAACAAGCACCATCACAACTGGTTCCTAGTCCGGAAATCATGCTATCTAGATTGCACGAGGCTAATGGCAGCATGAGTCAGTATGCGTTATCAAATGGTTTAGTGGATTTCGTAAAATCGGATTACCTTTTTGAACAAGATTTTTATGAATTTGTTCTAAAAGGTAAAGATTTACCTGAAGTCAGTATTTATGACTACAAATTAAAAGATGATAAAAAACAGGATACTAATTCAGTTTCTAAACCGCTTATTTCTATAGTTTTTGTAAATGGTACGATTTCAGATGGTGAAAATGATAGCAATATCGCCGGCAGTCAAGAAATTGTTGATCAACTCAGAACAATTCGTGAAAATTTAACCGACAATAACATTCAAGCTGTTGTGTTAAGAGTCAATAGTCCTGGTGGCGGTGTAGAAGCATCAGAAGCCATTCGTAGCGAACTTGAAGCATTACATGAATATCAAATTCCTATTGTGGTTTCAATGGGTGGTATGGCTGCGTCAGGAGGATACTGGATTTCAACGGCATCGGATTATATTGTTGCTAGCCCTAATACGATAACTGGATCTATTGGTATTTTTGGAATGATTCCAACTTTCGAAAACTCGCTTTCTCATATAGGGGTTTATAGTGATGGCGTGTCAACTTCTCCATTGGCAAATAATAACTTTGCTAAAAACTTGCCTGAAGAGATGAATCAACTCATACAGATGAATATTGATAATGGTTATAGTACATTCATTTCTTTAGTGGCAAAATCACGTAAAATGACCACAGAAGCAGTGGATAAAATTGGTCAAGGCCAAGTTTGGCTAGGTGAAGAAGCCTTTAAAAATGGGTTAGTAGATAAACTAGGTGATTTTGATGATGCCATTGAAATCGCCGCAACGTTAGCTAATTTAACTGACTATCGAATTGATTGGCAAAAACCGGAAGTCAACTGGTTTAGCGCCTTTTATTCAGATATGATTGCTATGTTACCAAAATCAACGGCGGAAGTTTTATTTGAAAAACTTCCTGAAGTAAAACAAATTCGTGAACAAGTCTCTTTATGGGATAAATTTACCGATAAACAAAATCGCTATATTTATTGTCTGAATTGTGCTGATGTTAAATAACATCATCTTATGCCACCAAAATTTTGGTGGCATAATTTTATTTATTACCTTCCTGATAAAAATATCGCATTTTATTCATCGCATCTTGAATGTATTGATAGTTTGGCGTTTGATCAACTTCATGATTTCGTGAATCCATATAATGGCTAATACCCATTCGATTAACAAAATAGATATTATCCAACGTTCGTACCGCATAAGAACTGTAATTTGACATTAACAACCAATTTCTATCTGTGATTGGACTAAATAAATCATACCCTGTTGAATAATCAGATATGTCATTTTGAACATGTAAATAATGTTTCATTAACGAAGGTACAACATCTTCATGACTTGTCAAACGTTGACTATTTTCCTGAAGAATTTTTAGATCTTTCGCTCCAATGATAATAAAAGGCACCTTAGTTTGTGCATCGGTATAATTCCCATTATGCCCCCAAAACCCTAGTCCATTATCATTGATTTCTTGAGAATGATCACCCGTAATAATTATTAACGTATTATTGAGTGTTCCCGATTTTTTAAGTTCATCATAAATATTTTGCATCAAATAATCATCATAATAGACACTCTGTTTATAACGATTAAGAATTGGCAGTGGGTTAGTATTATTATTCAAGGTGATATAATTTATATCGCCTACGGGTTTATACTTTACTTCAAAGTCATTCGGAAAATCATAACCATGAGGAGCATCATAAAATAAAAACGAAAAAGTCGGTTTAGAGGTATCCCGATTTTGATACCAAGCTAGCCAATCATTGGTCATCTGTTTATCACGATATGAAGGCGTACCATTTGGACTGCTAATTCTCAAATTTTTAATGGTTACAAATGCTGTGCGGTCAAATTCAGGAGACGAAACTTTGGCAGAGGTAAAAATACCAATATTATAATTTTGTTGCTGTAAAGTAGTAATAAAAAGTGAAGGAATACTATTACGCAAAAATGCATCCCAATAAGTACCAGGGATACCATAAAATAATCCGAAAATTCCAGTACGGGTTGCATTACCTGTTGAATAATGATTATCAAAAATGACACCATTATTTTGTTTAACAAATCGATAGGTATTGGGTGAATTATCTTCATTGAAAGTATCGTAACGCCATGAATCTAAGACAATAAACATAATATTCATTTTTTCTTTATTTTCAGGATCAATCACTAAACTATTTTTAGGATAATAGATATTTGCACTTGATTTGGTGTACTGATTAATCACTTTACGCTCCCCTGCTTTATCAAAAAAACCCATGATTTTTTTTGAAGTAAAGGGACGATAAAGAGGAAGATACTCTTTAACTACCATAATGGGTGAATAAGCATAATAAAAAGCCACCATATGGATTACATGACTAATTAACGCAGCACCCAATAACATAATTGTGGCTATAACAATCATTCGTGTCTTCTTTCGATGATCTTTTGATTTAGTCATCTTTTTATCTAAAAAACACAGAATAAGTAATTCGATACAAAATACTAAAGTGGCAAGTGCTAACATTACAATATAAGTAATAGTTGAAAAGTCTACCACTTGTCCAGAAAAGACTAATGAAAGAACTGATTGATTAATATGAAAGCGATATTGTTGAAAAACAATCGTATCACAAAATAATACTATCTGCGCTAAACTAACCAACAAAGCAGCAATAGTATTAAAATAACATTTTTTTAACCAAATTAAAGAAACGAGAATCAAAAAAATCAGAAGATATAATGAAAAAAAATGCCCTAGCACGGCAAAAAAAGAAAAAAAACCACTTTGCCATGAAAACGTGACTCCAGGTATCAAAAAGTATCTGATTGCAATTATGGATGAGATAAAGGTATTGATTAAAATAAATGTATATAATTTTTTCATAATAATTGATTACTTTTAAAAATATTCAGCCATATATCAATTAGATAATACAGTAAGATATAATTAAAATTCCATTTACAGAAAAGTTGATGCTTAAAAGTTGGATTACAACGAGAGCAATAAGGGCTCAAAAGAGCCCTTACTATATGAATAAATTTGAAACTATCGACGATCAGCAAAAATTCTTAACAACAAAATAAACAAGTTGATAAAATCAAGATAAAGCGTTAATGCTCCAAGAATAACATAACGTCTAAACATATTTGGGTCATCTTGTGATATGTTTTCGCCTAATTCTTTTAATTTTTGAGTGTCATACGCTGTTAACCCTGCAAAAACAAAAACACCAATATAGGTTACTGCCCACATTAATGGTTCACTTTGTAAAAATATATTTACGATCGAAGCGATAATAATACCAACTAATCCCATAAATAGGAAACGCCCAAAACCGGATAAATCACGTTTTGTCGTATACCCATAAAATGCAAGTGCACCAAACATACCCGCAGTGATAAAGAAGACGCTTGCTATTGAAGATGAGGTATAAACAAGGAAATAAATAGAAAAAGTACAACCATTTAAGACTGAATATAACATAAATAATGTTGTCGCCGCTGCACCTGATAATCGGTTAATTAAACCAGAGATAACAAATACTAATCCAAGCTCAGCAATCAATAGAACCCACATTATGTTATATAATACTCGCATAAGTTGCACATTCGTTGATGCAAACCACGCAATCATTGCCGTTAAAAGCAAACCTACCGTCATCCAACCATAAACATGACTCATATATGTTTGCACACGGCTACCGGATTGTTCAATAATTGAACCATTAGGAGTATATCCTGCCATTCCTTACCTCTCATTAAAAATAAATTGACATAACATAGCTATTATATAGTAAATAGTAATTAATACCATTTTTTCAATGCATCAACATCAGATTTTTTTGCTTCAACCCAATTATTACCATCAATAGTATTTTCTTTTTTCCAAAACGGCGCTTCATTTTTTAATATATCCATAATAAACTCAGCTGCCGCAAATGCATCTGAGCGATGTGCACTACTCACCCCAACGAATACAATTTTTTCATTAGTTTTAATATCACCCACTCGATGAATGACAGCGATTCGACTCAATTGCCAACGTTGTCTAGCTTGTACAACAATATTGCTCAATACCTTTTCTGTCATTCCCGCATAATGCTCTAAATAAAGTCCAATGGTCTTTTTTTCTGTACAACGAACTTTACCAATAAATGTTACCACCGCACCATCTTGTGGTAATTCAGAAAGCCAGCTAATAATGTCATTAGTATTAATCGATTCACCGTCAATTTTAATTATCTCCATTTTATCCTCCCGTTACGGGCGGGAAAAATGCAATTTCATCGCCTGATTGAATAATATAGTTAACATCCACAAATGTTTGATTCACTGCACATAATACTGTTTTTTCTTTTAATGCCAATGCCCACTTATCACCGCGTTGACTAAGATGCTCAATAAGTTCGGAAATAGACCAGTGTTCGGCATTCAATTTAATATTATCTATTCCAACTAACTCTCTGGTTTGAGCAAAAAAAATAATTTTATTCATGATGTTCTATTTCTATGTTTGTACAACAAAATCACCGGATTTTCCACCGGTTTTTGATAGCAACCTTACTTGTGTTATTACCATATCTTTTTGAACTGCTTTACACATATCATAAATGGTTAATGCGGCAACCGAGGCAGCAACTAGCGCTTCCATTTCAACGCCGGTTTGCCCATTTAATCGGCAAAAAGATTCAATTCTTATACAACTTTTATCAATATCTGCTTGAATATTGATTTCAATTTTAGTTAATAATAATGGATGACATAAAGGAATCAGTTCCCAAGTCTTTTTTGCTGCTTGAATCCCAGCAATTCGTGCTGTTGCAAACACATCCCCTTTTTGATGGTTTTCTTCTAGAATCATATTTAATGTTTTTTCACTCATTAAAATTATTGACTCTGCTTTCGCTTCTCGCGTTGTTATTTTTTTTTCTGAGACATCAACCATGTGCGCATCACCACGCTGATTAATATGTGAAAATAACTCTGACATCTTTTATCCCTTTCATAGTCATCAAAAATCCGATAAGATCAAGATAGCAAATTTTACAACTTGAAACCACTTTTCACATCTTAAAATTAGATTTCATGGTGTAGCTTTTGCGAGTTCATTTAATTTTACGTACAATACGAGTTTAATTTAACCATTGATGTGATTTTTCATGCTTATCGCTCATGTAGCTTTACCTGTACCATTACACCAACTTTATGATTATCAATTAACTATGCCTGCTCAAATTGGTATGCGGGTGAAGGTTCCTTTTGGTCATCGTGATGCAATAGGCATAATTGTTAATATCGATAAACATACCGATGTTGATATTAGTCATTTGAAATCCATAAAATCAATTGTTGATGAATCACCCATATTTAATGATTCAATATGGCAATTATTAAATTGGGCAGCAAGTTATTATCATTATCCAATAGGTGAGGTGTTATTTCATGCTTTACCCATTTTATTAAGACAAGGACGAGCAGCAAGTAAGGATGAAATTAAAAAATGGCAATTAACTGAGCTTGGTAAGCAGTTCAATATAGACTCAATGCCTCGTGCGACCAAACAAAAACAACTATTATTAGCATTAAAAAATGATACGCTACAAGAAACCGACTTTAATTCAGCTGTCTATCTTGCATTACAGAAAAAACAGTTAATAGAACAAGTCCGTTGTTTACCAGACAGTACTGAATGGCAAACTTGCTATTCAACAAATACAACTACAATTGAACTCAATGCACAACAATCAAATGCCATTCAAAGCGTCAATAAACAGATTGATAATTTTAATGTGTTTCTTTTAGAGGGAGTGACCGGTTCAGGCAAAACTGAAGTCTATTTAAATATTTTATCTCACGTGTTATCAATGGGAAAACAAGCATTGGTATTAGTACCTGAAATCAGTCTCACACCGCAAACCATTACCCGATTTAAACAACGTTTTAATGCACCGATTGACATTTTACACTCAGGATTAACGGTCAAAGAAAGACTGGGGGTATGGTTAAGAAGTCGTAATGGCGAAACAGCTATTGTCGTTGGAACACGCTCTTCACTTTTTACACCATTTAAAGAGTTAGGTATCATTATTATCGATGAAGAACATGATAGCTCTTATAAACAACAAGAAGGTTGGCGCTATCATGCTCGAGATTTGGCAATAATCCGAGCCAAAATTGAAAATGTTCCGATTTTGTTGGGTTCTGCAACGCCTTCACTTGAAACACTCAAAAATGCTATCTATCATAAATATCAGTTACTCCAGCTTACTGAAAGAGCGGGTAATGCAACGCTGGCTAAACAGTCTATTTTAGATATTCGAGGTTTAACCCTCGATGCAGGATTATCACAGCCATTAATTGAGCAAATCCAGAAACACTTATCTGATAATAATCAAGTCATGCTCTTTTTAAACCGACGGGGTTTTTCACCATTACTAATCTGCCATGACTGTGGTTGGATTGCAGAATGTCCTCGTTGTGACAGACCCTATACTTATCATCACAAACAGCATAAATTGAGTTGTCACCATTGTGATACACCACGAGCTGTTCCTCAACAATGCCCTAAATGTGGATCGACTCACCTCGTGCCAATTGGATTTGGAACTGAACAGCTTGAAAAAAGACTCGAAGTTTTATTCCCCGATATTAAAATTAGTCGCATTGATCGCGATACAGTCAGTAAAAAAGGCGCATTGAATAATTATTTACATGATATTCAACAAGGCGGAGCTCATATCTTAGTTGGCACTCAAATTTTAGCGAAAGGCCATCATTTTCCAGATGTTACTTTAGTTGGAATTATCGATGTAGACGGAGCGCTATTTTCAAGTGATTTTAGAGCAACAGAACGATTTGCACAAATTTATACTCAAGTTTCTGGTCGGGCAGGTCGGGCAACCAAAGCTGGCGAAGTTATTTTGCAAACCTATCATCCAGATCACCCACTTCTTAATATTTTATTAAATGAGGGATATCAAAAATTTGCAAGCGTAACACTACACGAACGTCAATTAACACAGTTACCCCCTTTTAGCTATCAAGTATTGATCCGTGCAGCAGATCGTAATAATCGTTATGCTCCCATTTTTTTACAAAAAATTCATGACTGGTTAAAAGCAAACTGTGATTTAGGTTTATGGCAACTTGGCCCGATGCCTGCAAATCAAGCTAAAAAGGCAGACTACCATCGGTGGCAATTACTTTTACAACATACTAATCGCAAATTGTTACAAAAAATATTGGATAAACTTATTCTCAACATTGAAAATTGGGGAGAAAGTTCACGAGTACGTTGGAATATAGATGTCGATCCGGTAGATTATTAGGGTTAGGCATTTTCCACCAATATGAATTGGTGGAAAATAATATCACAACGCTATTTTCCCGATGTTTTTATCAAGAGTGGCTTGCCCGATACCAGAGACTTCTTTAAGTTGTTCAACCGATACAAATGGTCCAAATTTTTCACGATATTCAACAATTTTTTGAGCTTTACTTAATCCAATTCCTGTTAATATTTTTGTCAGTTCTTGCGCTGACGCAGTATTAATATTAACTTGAATGGTCTGCTTTTGTTCTTGCTTAACGGGTGATATTGGCGTTGGTTCCGCTAAACTGATTGATGAAAAGATAAAAGACGATAGTAAAATACCAAATAATGAAATTCGTTTCATATAATTAACCTCTAAAATAGTTACGCAATTAAATTTGCGTTAGCACTATCTCATTTAATTTATTGAAACGATTTAACTTGTTATAAAAATGAGAAAAGCCACACAAGTGGCTTTTAGTTTTAACAGTGTCTATATCAAATTTTCGATGTATATCACAAATTTGAGTTTGGCATAATTTCAATTTTTGCTCTAGAACGCATATCCGTAGCTAAAGAATTATAGGTATTTTGCAAATAATAACGCAGTAAATAAGATGAAACATCTTGCCACTCACCATCTTTAACTTGTGTTAATACCGTGATATAAGCATCATGTTTATTGATGTATTCAACCCCATAGACACGTTTATCGGTTGCCGAAGGAACTAAATTAAACACCATATCAACCACTTTCCTATCAAGTTCATTAGAATCTCTTTTCAAGGTATAATTGGTAGAAAATTGTACTTGTTTTGATGTGCCTTTTTCATTTAACTCTTTCACAATATCATCTACTGTTGATTTAAAACGACTATCAACAATATCATCATAAAGTTTTTGATGTATTTCGTTTTTTACCTCTTCAAATGAAGCAATTCCTTCAGGTTTATAATCGACAACTTGAATGATAAAATCTGACATGTCTAAATCTCGTCCTACAGGTATTATTTCTGAAATTTTACCCGTCACTTTATCATCAGCAATCATGTCGCTACTAAATATGACATCTCGTACTTCTGGATAACGAGCAATTGAACTTGCATCATTATAATAAGTCCAATCTGTTTCTTTAACGTCTAAACCAGCCTCTTTAGCTATCGCATCGAAATCGTTAGAATGGTTAACTAGCGCTGACTTCATTTTATCTTCAGCATTTTCAAAATGTTGTTGAATTTTATTTTCTTGAAGCTTGGTCTTAATTTTGTATTTTGCATAATCATAATCCATAGATTTAGCTTTTTGTAAATCATCTAGTTTGACAATGACATAACCACCTTCGACTTGTATTGGTTTAGAAACTTCACCAATATTGTGTAAATTTGCCTCTTTAAAAGGTTGTGGTAAGTCATCATTATCAGCAAACCAACCTAGTGAACCATTTTTGCCATAAGGGGAAACATCTTCATTCTGATTAATATTCTTCAATACTGTTGAAAATTCGGTACCCGATGATAGGTCTTTGACGATATCTTCAGCTTGATTATAGTCTTTTACAAAAATCACACTAAACGATTTTTTGGCAGGATAGGTATATTCCTTTAGGTTATCATTAAATTCTTTTTTAATGTCTTTATCATCAATACTGATAGTGTTTAGATAATCTTGCTTAGAATTTGCTATGTATTTAAATTTAACTCTTTCCTTTCTAAAAAAAGAATTTTTATGCTCATCATAGTATTTTTGCTCATCTTCAGTCGTAATATTGACATCATCCATTTTGACAATAGAAGAACTGATTGGCGCGGCATAAATAGTTCTTGTTTGATCAAGTAATTGTGAAAAATCAGAATCATTTGGTACAACAAAATCACTATAGATTAATGAACTGATAAGCTGTTGTCGCTGTGCAGCTGCTCTAATAGACTCCGCATAAGCCTCTGGTGTAAAGTTATTTGCCGCAAGAAGATTTAAATATTTTTGATTACTAAACTTTCCGTTTTCAAAAAATTCCTTTTGCTTGCTAATCATTTCTTTTAAACGATCGTCACTAATATTAAGGTTGAGCTCTTTAGATAATTGATAAGCGAGATAGTTATTAATTTGATCAGCAAGAACATCTCGACGAATTTGTTTAATAAAAGTGCTATCACCCATCGCTCTTGATGATTCTGCACTAGCCTGAGCCTCAAATTGCGCTCGACTAATCCCTTCACCATCCACTTTCGCTATATATATTTGTTCATCACGTGCACTATTACCGCCACTGAACACGCCGGTAAAAATAAAACTTATAATAATTATAGCGAATATAATTTTAACAGCTACATGGTTTGCAGCTGCTCGGATTGTTTCCATCATTTCTAAAGATTCTCCATAAAACCAATAATTAATTTGGCAAGTATAGCATATTTACTAAAATAGGCTATTGTCAGAATGTTAAGCAAAAAAAAAGATCAACATGCGTTGATCTTTTTGAAATTTAGATAATTAATTTAATCGAGCTGGCACTTCAACATTCCCTTTTACTTTTTTAATCGCCTTTTTAGTCGGTTGTTTTAAAGTAACTTTATTGGTAACAGGTTCCATTCCAAATGGGTTATTTTGAAGTGCTACGGTTATAACATCATCAATCCATTTTACAGGTATAATTTCAACTTCAGATTTAACATTGTCTGGGATGTCTTCCAGATCTTTGACATTATCCATTGGAATTAACACGGTTTTAATGCCACCACGATGTGCTGCAAGAAGCTTTTCTTTCAAACCACCAATTGGTAACACTTCTCCACGCAATGTGATCTCACCTGTCATTGCAACATCAGAACGAACAGGATTACCCGTTAATGTTGATATTAATGAAGTACACATAGCAATGCCTGCACTTGGACCATCTTTTGGTGTCGCACCATCTGGCACGTGCACATGAATATCACGTTTTTCATAAAAATCACTATTGATACCCAATTTCTCCGCTCGAGAACGAACAACTGTTAATGCAGTTTGAATGGACTCTTGCATAACATCACCTAATGATCCAGTATAGGTAAGTTTTCCTTTACCTGGAACACTGACAGATTCAATAGTTAACAAATCACCACCGACCTCTGTCCAGGCAAGTCCAATAACTTGTCCTATTCGGTTTTCATTATCCGTTTTTCCATAATCGAAACGTTGCACGCCTAAGAACTCTGCTAAATTAGCTTGCGTGACTTTCACTTTTTTCAATTTACTATCTAGCGCTAATTGTTTAACAACTTTGCGACAAATTTTGGCTATTTCACGCTCTAAACTTCGCACACCTGCTTCACGAGTATAATAACGAATAATACCGATAATGGCAGAATCTTCAATGTCAATTTCTTTTGATTTTAAGCCATTATTTTCAATCTGTTTAGCAATTAGATGTTGTTTAGCAATATTCAATTTTTCGTCTTCTGTGTAACCAGAAAGTCGAATCACTTCCATTCTATCAAGTAATGGAGCAGGAATATTCATTGAATTTGCCGTTGCAACAAACATCACATCGGATAAATCATAGTCAACTTCCAAATAGTGATCACTAAATGCATTATTTTGCTCTGGGTCAAGAACTTCTAATAAGGCAGAAGCAGGATCTCCACGCATATCAGATGCCATTTTATCAATCTCATCTAATAAGAATAATGGATTTTTCACCCCAACTTTAACCATACGTTGAATTAATTTACCCGGCATAGAACCGATATAAGTACGTCGATGTCCACGTATTTCTGCTTCATCACGTACACCACCTAAAGCCATTCGGACATACTCTCGCCCTGTTGCTTTAGCTATTGACTGACCAAGCGAAGTTTTACCAACACCTGGCGGCCCAACTAAACATAAAATAGGGCCTTTTACTTTATTAACTCGTCCTTGCACAGCTAAATACTCTAAAATTCGGTCTTTGACTCTCTCAAGTCCATAATGATCCTTATCTAGAATCTTTTGAGCAGCTTCAATATCTTTTTTCACTTTACTTCGTTTATGCCAAGGAACTTGTAACATCCAATCAATATAACCACGTACCACGGTCGCTTCCGCTGACATTGCTGGCATCATCTTAAGTTTATTAAGTTCAGCCATAGCTTTTTCTGTGGCTTCTTTTGGCATTTTTGCTTTAGTGATTTTGGTTTTTAACTCTTCAAACTCATCAGGTTTATTATCAATATCACCCAATTCTTTATGAATAGCTTTGATTTGTTCATTTAAGTAATATTCTTTCTGCGCTTTTTCCATTTGTTGTTTAACACGCTGACGAATATTTTTTTCAACTTGCAACAAATCGATTTCAGCTTCCATCATTGCAATAAGCAATTCGAAACGTTTTTCTAAATCAGCTGTGACTAGAATTTGTTGTTTCTGATCCACTTTCAAAAATAGCGTTGCCGCAATAGAATCTGATAATTGTGAAGGTTCTTTTATTAAACGAATTGAATCAACCACTTCTTGTGTGATTTTTTTGTTGAGTTTTGAATATTCTTCAAAATTAGATAATACAACGCGGACAAGCGCTTCATTGAGATCTTGAGCGCGTTTTTTCTCACTAAGTGGTTTAATATTAGCAATTAAAAAGTCATCATCATTTTGATCAACAATATCAACTATTTTAGCTCGCTCTACGCCTTCGACTAAAACTTTCACTGTGCCATCTGGCAATTGGAGTAATTGTAGAATATTTGCTATCGTGCCAATTTCATATAAATCTTCAATATCTGGATCATCTTGCGATGGATTTTTTTGGGTAACAAGAAAAACTTGCTTATCCATTTCCATTGCACTTTCAAGGCAACGTATAGATTTATTTCGTCCTACAAAGAGAGGGATCACCATGTGTGGGAACACAACAACATCACGTAATGGTAAAATAGGCATAATCATTGATTTAGTTTGTTTTGTTTTCATATTGTTCTCTCTGGTAATACAAACTTATTAGGTAGATATTGGGATTGTTTTGAGATATTCAAGCCTATTTTATTATTGTTTAAAACATATTATTCCTTAAAAGCCTTGACGAATTCAATCACTCATAATGTTTAGTTTAACTTATACAATTTTTTCATCAGTATACTGCCACTTTCATGGCAGTTTATTTCTATCATTAAGCTAAAAGTTTCGTGTTATCTCGATACACTAGCTTAGGTGCTTGAGATTTTTCAACCGTGTCTTGTTCAACAATCACTTGTTTAATATTTTTTTCTGATGGTAAATCATACATCGTATCTAATAAAATATTTTCAACAATCGAGCGTAAACCACGCGCCCCTGTTTTACGTTGCATCGCTTTGACGGCTATGGCGTCTAATGCTTCTTTAGAAAACTCAAGATCTACACCATCTAAATCAAACAATGCTTGATATTGTTTAGTTAATGCATTTTTAGGTTCAGTCAATATACTGATTAGCGCATCTTTATCCAATTCAGATAGTGTACCAATCACAGGTAACCGTCCAATAAATTCTGGAATTAAGCCAAATTTCACTAAATCTTCAGCTTCGATTTGGGCTAACAGTTCTGATTCAGAAGCTTTTTGCTTGGTACTTTTAACATCAGCGCCAAAACCGATTCCTGTATTAGTTGAAACACGATTTTCAATGACTTTATCCAAGCCACTAAATGCGCCACCACAAATAAATAGGATTTTTGATGTATCAACTTGTAAAAACTCTTGTTGAGGATGCTTACGTCCCCCTTTAGGTGGAACGGATGCAACCGTACCTTCAATAATTTTTAACAATGCTTGTTGAACACCTTCGCCCGACACATCCCGTGTGATTGATGGATTATCTGATTTTCGTGAAATTTTATCAATTTCATCTACATAAATAATACCACGTTGCGCTTTTTCAACGTCGTAATCGCAATTTTGTAGTAATTTTTGAATAATATTCTCAACATCTTCGCCCACATAACCCGCTTCCGTTAGCGTTGTGGCATCGGTCATTGCAAAAGGAACATCCAGATATCGAGCCAATGTTTCAGCTAATAATGTCTTTCCACTACCTGTTGGCCCAATTAATAAAATATTACTTTTACCTAATTCAACATCTCTCGGATTAGAATAGTTGCGTAACCGTTTATAATGATTGTAAACCGCTACAGATAATACTTTTTTGGCGCGATCTTGACCAATAACGTACTCATCAAGATGTGCACGAATTTCATGAGGGGTTGGTAAAGGTTTACTGATAAACTCTTCATGGGAAAGAAAGTTTTTAGTTTCCTCTTTCAAGATATCATTACACAAACCAATACATTCGTTGCAAATATAAATAGATGATGGCCCTGCAATGAGTTTACGAACTTCATGCTGACTCTTACCACAAAAAGTACAATAAAGTAATTTTTCGGAATTTGTTTTATTCACTTTAACCACCTACCTAGTCTGTTATTAAGATCGTTTACTGTATATGGCATCCACTAAACCATATTCAACCGCTTTTTCAGCAGACATAAAGTTATCACGATCTGTATCTCTTTCAATCACGCTAATATCTTGACCTGTATGCATCGCCATAATTTTATTTAATCGACTTTTAACCTGTAAAATTTCTTGAGCATGAATTTGTATATCAGAAGCTTGACCTTGAAAACCGCCTAATGGTTGATGGATCATCACTCGAGCATTAGGCAAGCAGTAACGTTTTCCTTTTGTACCGGCAGTTAGAAGTAAAGACCCCATTGAACAAGCTTGACCTAAACAAATAGTGCTAACATCAGGTTTGATAAATTGCATCGTATCATAGATTGCCATTCCTGCTGTTACTACACCACCAGGTGAATTGATATAGAGATGAATATCTTTTTCAGGATTTTCGGCTTCTAAAAATAGCATTTGAGCAATAATTAAATTAGCCATGTTATCTTCAACTTGACCTGTTAAAAATATAATCCGCTCTTTCAATAAACGTGAATATATATCATAAGCCCTCTCTCCACGAGAACTTTGCTCAACCACCATTGGTATAACACTCATAAATGGTTCCAAAGGCATTTTTATCTCCTAATTAAACAAAATAGCCCAAACAGATAATCCTTATTTGGGCTTTAAAGTAATTTTTTTAAACTGAATAAAACTGCTAATTAAGCCATTTGCTGATTCATTAATTCAGAAAATGAAGAATTTTTATCAGTTACTTTTGCACTAGCTAATAACAGATCAACAACTTGATCTTCTAGCGCTACAGAACGGATATTGTCCATCGCTTTTTTATCTTTGCGGTAATATTCTATCACTTCTTTAGGATCTTCATAAGCCGTTGCTATTTCATCAATCAATGTTTGCACACGAGCCTCATCAGCTTTGAGTTTATTACTTTCAATGATTTCACTGAATAATAATCCAATACTGACACGTCGTTTTGCTTCAGCTTCAAATAACTCTTTTGGTAGTTCCATTGGTTGTTTCATGTTGCCACCAAAACGTGATAAAGCCTGTTGACGTAATACATCAACTTCACGATCGATTAACGCAGTTGGAACGTCAATTTCATTATTTTTAACCAATCCATCGATAACTTGTGATTTGATTTTGTTACGAATTGTCGCATTAAGTTCACGTGTCATATTTTTACGAACTTCAGCGCGTAAACTTTCGATTGTTCCATCAGCAATACCAAAACGTTTAATAACATCTTCAGTCAGCTCAGGAAGTTCAAGCTCTTCAACTTTTGTCAATGTTGCAGCAAATACAGCTGGTTTACCTTTCAAGTTTTCAGCGTGATAATCTTCCGGGAAGGTTACATTAATATCAAACGAATCACCTGCTTTATGCCCAATAATCGCATCTTCAAAACCGGGGATCATTCGACCTTGTCCTAAAACTAATGCAAAATCATTAGCTTTTCCACCTTCAAACTCTTCTCCATCTACTTTACCCACAAAATCTAAAGTCACTCGATTTTGTTCGCCTGCAGCTTGTTCTGTTACTTTCCAAGTACCTTGTTGTTTACGTAGTGTTTCAATCATAGTTTCAACATCTGCATCGACAACTTCTGCAACAGGTTTTTCAACTTCAATTTTATCTAAATCTTTAACTTTAACGTCAGGATACACTTCGAATTCAACGTTAAATGTGTAATCTTCTCCATTTTTATATTCTTTAGGAGTATAAGTTGGAGCACCAGCTGGATTTAATTTTTCTTGAATAATCGCATCAATAAAACTTTTTTGCATTAAATCACTTAATGCTTCTTGTAAAATTGAAGCACCGTAACGCTGTTCAACAAGTTTTAAAGGCACTTTTCCTTTACGGAAACCATCAATACGAACTTTTTTAGCCGTATTAACTAATTCTTTATCAATAGCTTTTTTAATATTTTCAGCTTTAATAGTAATTGACAAACGTCGACCTAAACCTTGTGTTGTTTCTACCGAAACTTGCATCTTTATACCTCGGAATTATTGAATATATTCAGCCCATAAATAAATCATCAATGATATTTGGGCTTAAAAAAATTATAAAATAGGTTGGCATTATACCGACCGAAACTGGCTACGTCGAGCTATTTAATAGTTTCTTCTCAAGTGATTTCAAGCGTTTATTCATTTCATCAATATGTAAAACTAATGAAGCGGTTTTTCGCCATATTTTATTCTCTTGCAATGGAATACCTGATGAATAAACGCCTGGCTTAGTGATCGGGCGCATAACCATGCCCATTCCAGTCACAGTGACTTGATCACAAATTTCCATATGTCCATTGATTACACTTGCGCCACCAATTAAACAATGACGTCCTATAGTCAGACTTCCTGCCATTATTACACCACCAGCAACGGCAGTATGGTCACCTATAATATCATTATGGGCAATTTGGCATTGATTATCAATAATCACCCCATTACCAATCACGGTATCATCAAGTGCACCACGATCTATCGTAGTTGATGCCCCAATTTCGACATTATCACCGATAATAACACGTCCAAGTTGAGGGATTTTAATCCATTTACCTTTGTCGTTCGCATAACCAAATCCATCAGAGCCAATAACGGTTCCAGATTGAATCAGGCAATTTTTACCAATAACGCAATTATGATAAACAGTTACATTAGCCCACAATTTAGTGTCGGCACCAATAGTCGTATTTTTTCCTACAAAACAACCCGCTCCGATAATGCAGCCATCCCCTAAATGTACACCGCTTTCGATAACGGCATTAGCACCGACCGAAACATTAGCGCCTAATTGAGCGGTAGGGTCGATCACAGCAGAAGGCGCGATATCTTTGGCAGGATCGGGGGTTGTATCAAGATATTGTGCTAATTTTGCATAGGCAAGATAAGGATTTTTAACAATCAATGCAGCACCGTGCCAATACTTAAGGCTATCTTCAGTCATCACAATAGCAGAAGCTTTACATTCTGCTAATTTGCTTTGCAATTTTTGATCCGCCAAAAAAGTGATTTGCCCAGATACAGC
The DNA here is from genome assembly GCF_026536645.1 of Gilliamella sp. B3801. Lineage (NCBI taxonomy): Bacteria > Pseudomonadati > Pseudomonadota > Gammaproteobacteria > Orbales > Orbaceae > Gilliamella > Gilliamella sp. B3801. The sequence continues at coordinate 114,488 of NZ_JAFNNR010000005.1, read as the reverse complement.
GCTTTTCATTGAAGCTATACCGGTAATGAGTATATCTGCATTACCGTGTAATTGTGCGTCAAGATAGTTTGCTAGTTGCTCTAAACGACAAGCCAACATTATTTTTTGACCTTTTCCAATACTTTTTCAGTGATATCAACGGCATCAGAGGCAGAAAGTGCTGCTTCGGCTTTCAAAATAAGATCATATTTTTCAGTAGCAACAATCTCTTTAACTGCACTTTGAATTTGTTTCAATAATTTTTCTGCTTCTTCATTTTCACGTTTACGATATTTTATTGAAAAATCTTTTGCTTTACTTTCAAAATCAGCAATTGTTTTATTCAATTTGCTTTTTTCCGATGCAGATAGTGTTGGACCATCTTTTTTCAAACGAGCACTTGCATTCTTCGCTTTTTCTTCTTGATCTTGTAACGATTTGATTTGTGATTCAAATTCCTTATCTAATGCTTTACCAACAGCTTCCCGTTGAGGCATTTGTTGTAATACAGACATCACATCTATAACACCAATTTTTATTTCTGCATTAGCTATACCTGTATAGAGAAGCGCTGCACTAAGACTAATAATAGATATAATTTTTTTCACTTTTTTCACCTATGTGTATTTCATTTAATTACAACATGGTTTTACCATGTTGAACCTATGTTAAACTGGAATTGTTGAGACGAATCGCCGTCATATTTCTTAAGCGGTATTGCGTAAGAAAATACTAATGGTCCAAGTGGTGACATCCACTGTACTGCAACACCTAGCGAAACTCGTATATTTGAAGGAGAACTGTAATCATGCAAATGATTACCTTTTAAGTTCCATTCGGTATCCCACACCGTACCTGCATCAACAAAGAATGATGTTCGAATACTATCGGAATACTTTTCACTAATAAAAGGCGTTGGAACAATTAATTCAGCACTTGCAAACGCTAATGCATTACCACCTACCGCATCTTTAGACTCTACACATCCTGAAGTATTATTTAAATTACTACAGTTTGCTCTATTAAAATAGACTGCTTTAGGCCCAACAGTATTGGATTTAAATCCTCGAAGCACGGTCGAACCACCTGCATAAAAGTTTTCATAAAATGGTAGCTGTTTTCCACCAAAACCATTTCCATAACCTAATCGACCACGCGTTAAGAATACCCAATTATGATCGCTATCAAGAGGATAATAATAAGATGCATCAGCAACCACTTTATAGAAGCGGTTATCAAATATTGGAGCCGTAATTTTTGCGTTAGCCGATACTTTTAAACCTTCTGTAGGGAAATAACCACGATTTAATGAATTATATGTCCAATTCGCATTTAATAATAAATCATTAGTATCATAGGTCATGGAGTGTTTATTTTTAGTGTTTTCACCCATTGAATGGAAGTAACGCCACATACCATATTGTGGTTTCATATCGGATAATTTCCGATTAGCATACTCGCTACCAAAACGGATAAAATTATTTTCACTAATTGGGAAACCTAAATTAGCTGATGCACCCCATAACTTACTTGAATAAACAGATTCATCATCATCATCATCTGCTTTATAAGTATTGTAATAAATGCTTCCGCCTAAGCTCACCCCATCAATAGTAAAGTAAGGGTTTACAACTGATATCGATGCAGTTTTATCGGTATTTGTCGTATTTACATCGAATGAAACACTATTACCCGTACCTAACCAGTTATCTTGCGAAATACCAGCATTAAAACTAATACCACTATCAGAACCAATACCGACACCAAGTTTGATGCTACCTGTGTTACGCTCCGTGACTTTGTAAGTAATATCAACTTGATCTTCGGCCCCCGGAACACGCTCAGTTTCAACATCTACTGATTCAAAAAATCCTAGTCGACTTAAGCGATCTTTACCTAATTCTACAAGTCCATTACTCAGCCAAGAACCTTCCATTTGACGAAGTTCACGACGGATAACACCTTCACTTGTTATGGTATTACCTTCTATGTTGATATTACGAACATAATAACGCGGCCCTACATCAACAAACATAATTAATTTTACGGTATGCGTTGAATCATCCATTTCAGGTTGAATACTGACTTTTGGATAAGCATAACCAAAATTTGCAAGTAGCTGTTTTACATTATCTTCAATATCAGTAATTTTTTTACCATTATACAGATCACCCGTTGAAACACGCTCTTTTGCTATTTTAGTAATCGCATCCTTATGTCCGGCAAAATCCCCTTTGAAGTCAAAATCAGATAATTTATATTGTTCACCTTCATGAATATTGATAGTGACATAAATACCTTTCTTATCTGGCGTTAAACTGACTTGAGTGGATTCAATATTAAAACGTGCATAACCTCGATTCAAGTAGAAGCTTTGTAATTCATCTAAATCAGAAGCTAATTTTTGTTTTTGATATTTGCGATCGCCAAGCATGTTCCACCACGGCACTTCATCACGCAGTGAAAAGCGTGAAATTAGCTCTTCGGACGAAAATGCCTTAGCCCCAACAATGTTGATTTGATCGATTAACGCTGATTTACCTTCCGCTACAACTAGCTTTAAATCAACGCGGTTACGAGATAATGGTGTGACAACAGCTTTAATTCGAGCATTATATTTACCGACGCTATAATAAAAATCTTCTAGCCCTTTTTCCATGGCAGAAAGCATGGTTCTATCAAGTGCGTCGCCTTCCCGAATACCGGAGCTATCTAAATTCTTTTTCAGCATATCATCTTTAATTGATTTATTACCTGAAAAAGTAATACTCGCAATGGTTGGACGCTCTTCAACATGAATGATTAAGCTATTACCATCTCTAGAAATAGTAATATTATCGAAGTTTCCACTCGAGTAAAGTGATTTAACAATATGCCCCAAATCAGACTCACTGACATAATCACCAACTTGGATTGGCATATCAAGCAATGCTGCCCCTTGAGTTACCCGTTGTAATCCTTCAAATTTGATTTCTTTTACTACAAAATCATCAACACAAAATGCATTGGAACTATATACTGCTGTTGTGCTAAACAGCAAAGATGCTATAAGTAATTTATTTATTTTTTTCATTGTAAATGTTTATAACCTCATTCCATCACAATCGTAAAACATCATTAAATAGTGCAATCCCCATTATTACCAGTAAAAAAGCAAATCCGAAACGATAAAAACGTTCTTTTGCTTTAATTGATAGACTTTTACCCTTTATTTTTTCAAATAATAAAAAAATAAGATGCCCACCATCTAGCATTGGTAATGGAACAAGATTGATTACCCCCAAACTTATACTAATAAATGCCAGAAAATATAAGTAAGGTGTGAAACCATAACTTGCTGTTTGCCCTGCGCTTTTTGCTATTGTTATTGGTCCTGATAAATGATTAAGTCCAATAACACCTGTTACTAACTGATAAAAAGAACGAATTGTTAACTGAGTAGTTAACACTGTTTGTTCTAATCCTTTGCCAAACCCTTCTAAACATCCATACTGCTTAATGACTGCTTCCGAGGTAGGATATAGCCCCGCAATACCTTCACCATTTGCCTGTATTGACGGCGTTAAATCAAGGTAAAGATTTTTATTTTCACGCTCAATTTTTAATCTTATTTGATTACCTTTCTTTATTATAGCTGAAAAATCATTCCAATCTACATAAGGGTGTTCATCATAACTTAGAATCTTATCACCAATTTGTAAACCCGCTTTTTCGGCAGCTGAATTTGGTATAATTTTACTCACAATTGGATAAATTTCCAATGTTTTAGGTACCAATCCAAAGGTCTTTATTGCTGATTCTTTTTCAATATCAAAATGCCAATGACGAATATCAACACGTTGACTAACTTCTTTTTGATGGTTATTACCAGCATTAATCACATAGGTAATCGTCACATCATCTTGTCCTAAAATAGACATTAATGCAAAATTTACATCATTCCAACTTTCAATCTGTATATTATTAATCTTTTTTAACTCTGCCCCTGAAGGAATATTCACAGTAGCAACAGGTGTATCGGGTATTGTACTGCCTACTTTAACCGGATAGGTAACAACACCAAGCATAAAAATTATCCAATAAAGAATGAAAGCTAAAATAAAGTTAGCAAATGGACCTGCAAATATAATTGCTGCTCGTTGCCATATCTTTTTTTTATCAAAAACCTGTTTTTCTTCGTCGGTTGATAAGTTTTTCGCATTTCCGTCCAGCATTCTAACATAACCACCTAGTGGAATCATAGCAATGACAAATTCTGTTCCACCTGAAAACTTATGTGACCATATTTTTTTCCCAAATCCTATGGAAAAACACTCAACCCGAACGCCACATAGCCTTGCCACGAAAAAATGCCCAAATTCGTGTACTGTAACTAATATACTAATGGTAATGATAAATAACAACAGAGACCAAAGCAAAGTTAATTACCTTATTTAAAATAAATTGAAAGATAATGCTGCAAAAATAGGCACTGCAGCAGTCAAACTATCAATACGATCTAAAATACCGCCATGTCCAGGGATTAAATTTCCACTATCTTTGATGCCTGCTTCACGTTTGAACATGCTTTCAGTTAAATCACCTAATGCTGATGCAAAAATAGCGAATAAAGAACTCATAATAAAACTGGTCAAATTAATTGAAATAAATCCGGTAAAGTAGGCAATAAAACTAATAACAACGGCAACAATCACACCGCCAATAAATCCCTCTAAAGTTTTACCGGGTGAAACTTTTGGTGCTAATTTACGTTTCCCCATACTGCGCCCAACAAAATAAGCGCCAGTATCTGTTGCCCAGACTAAAATAAAGACATATAACAGACAATAAGCGCCGGTATAAGTATTCGCACTATAATTAATCATTCTAAGTTCGATCATCCCGATAAAAAAAGGAACGAGAGTAAAAAAAGCAAATATTAATTTAGCAGTGATAGAACCACGCCAATATTTAGCCGTATTTGGATAGGTAAGAACTAAAAATAGTGCAACCAACCACCAACATAACGAAAGTAACAATAACCCTGAATATAACTTCAATTTTACCACAACCGGAATGGGTAATAGACAGAGTAAACTTAATAAAATAATAACGACTAAAGCAAATATAACTCTTTGCGGTTTTTGGGTTATTGCTAAAAACTGCGACCACTCAAACGCTGCAAGACCACAAATAAAAATCATAATATAAGTGAAGAGTGATAATGGCGCGAAAAAAAGCGTTAGTATAACAATAGGTATTAGAATAATAGCAGCTAAAATACGGTGAATTAACATGATTGCTCCTCCACTAGAATACCGCCAAAACGACGATCCCGGGTATTAAAATCACTGATTGCTTGATCAAATAACGCCTGATCGAAATCTGGCCATAAGGTATCAGTAAAATAAAGTTCAGCATAAGCAATTTGCCATAATAAAAAATTACTTATTCTGTATTCACCACCAGTACGAATAACTAAATCAACATCTGGAAAATCACCCATTGACATTTCTAACCCTAAACGTTCCTCAGTAATATCATCTATCATCAACTCACCATGTTTTACTTGTATTGCTATATTGCGGGCTGATTGTAATATATCCCAGCGTCCGCCATAGTTAGCGGCAATATTTAACACCAGTCCTGAATTATTTTTAGTTAATGCCTCTGCATTAACTATCATAGTTTGAAGTTGCTCATTAAAACGCGAAATATCCCCAATGATATTCAAACGAATATTATTTTTATGTAAACTTTTTGTTTCTCGGTTTAATGCATAAATAAATAGCGAAAGTAAAGATGACACTTCATTGGATGAGCGTTTCCAATTTTCACTACTAAACGCATATAAAGTTAGTACTTTGATACCAATGGTTGCAGCATAACTCACAATTTTACGCACAGCTTTCAAACCGGCACGATGACCAAATGCTCGTAATTGATTTTGTTTTTTTGCCCAGCGACCATTTCCATCCATAATTATAGCCACATGACTTGGAATACATCTTTCTTGTGTCATGTAATATCTCGCGTTATATCAATCATGTTATGACTAAATTTCGTAATATTTCTCAATTATCGTGTACCATAAACGACAATCGTTTTACCGTGTGCAGAGATAAGATGCTGATCTTCAAGCATTTTTAAAATTCGCCCTACTGTTTCTCGTGAACAACCAACTATCTGACCTATTTCTTGACGAGTAATTTTGATTTGCATGCCATCCGGATGCGTCATCGCATCGGGCTGTTTTGCTAAATTTAACAAAGTTTGTGCAATACGACCGGCAACATCAAGAAAAGCTAAATTACTGACTTTTTCTGAAGTCACTTGTAAACGACTTGCCATTTGGCTTGCCAATCGCATCAAAATATCAGGATTAACTTGTACAAGTTGTTTAAATTTTTTGTACGATATTTCAGCCACTTCGCAACTTGTTTTCGCTTTAACCCAAGCACTTCGTTCTGTGCCTTCTTCAAAAAGTCCTAATTCGCCCAAAAACTGACCTTGATTTAAGTAAGACAAAATCATTTCATTGCCTTCATCATCCTTGATTAAAACAGCAACAGAACCTTTAACGATGTAATAGAGAGTTTCGGCTTTTTCTCCTTGGTGAATCAGGGTACTTTTAGCTGGATATTTATGAATATGGCAATGAGACAAAAACCATTCCAACGTTGTATCCGATTGTTGCTTACCGATAATCATTCAGTCCTCTCTATACTATTTTACAATTTACAACTTATACACTATAACAAAATTACATAATAAATTATATACTCACAATTAAGATAATCCGTTTTTTATTATAGATAAATCGTTGTTATATCACTTATTATAGCTATAATATCAGGGCTAAATATTTAAGTTTGATTTTTACACAATTTCTGGAAGATAACGATGAAAAATGAATTCGTGAATCTAATTTATATAACAATTAAATATTTATAAAGAATTCAATTAGGCAAAAAGTATATTGATTTAATTCTAATTATACTCTAACAAACGTGATGACCAAGTACGTCATCGTAAGCAATATCAATGACCAATGGAACAACTTCACCGTCAAAAATGCTGTGATTGATCTGTGATTCGCTTTAAATGTTCTGAAATCTCTTTTTGTGTTTTTAGTGTCCTAATTTGACTGAGTAAGTCTGATGCAGGTGCATAGTATTGCCGAAAATAAGCAAGCCACTGTTTAATGCGTGCTGAGTGATATAACGGTTTTACATCTTCTATCGTTGTGGTTGCGTAACGCATTAATATATTTAATACGTTTTGCCAGCTTAAAGGCGCTTCATTAAAACGTACCATATTCGCTAAATTTGGTATAGTTAATATTCCGCGTCCTAGCATAATATCGCTTGTTTGGCTTTGCCTTACACAATCTTGCGCATGTTGTATAGAAAAAATCTCGCCATTGGCTATGATCGGAATATCGACCCGTTGCTTTATATTTCCAATTGTTTGCCAATCAATTTTATCGGCTTGATAACCATCCGCTTTTGTTCGACCATGAATAACCAACTCATTTGCACCAGCAAGTGCAATGGCGTCAGCAATTTCATAACAATAAGATTTATCTGCCCAACCTAAACGAATCTTAACGGATAATATTTCGGATGTTCCCATTGCCTGTCTGACTTGCTTAACAATATTGAAGATTTGATCTGGATATTGCAATAGATATGCGCCACCATGACTACCAACGACGGTTTTAGCAGGACAGCCAAAATTAATATCTACCCCATACGAGCCTAATTCAATTGCTTTAACGGCATTTTCTGCCATCCACTCGGGTGATTGTCCAAGAATCTGCACACGAACTGGAGTACCGGATGCCGTTTTGCCGCCATGATTCAGCTCGGGACAAAGTCGATAAAAAGTTCGATTGGATAATTTATGATGAGTAATGCGCACAAACTCGGTCACACAGTAATCCAATGCGTTTATTTCAGTCAAAATTTGACGGACATGATAATCAAGTACCCCTTCCATTGGCGCTAAAATAATACGATCGATGTTCATTGTGTTACCTATATTTTATGACTGTTTCCACAAACCTGACAATCTGGCTGTTTCGACAAAGAAACGTGGTTAAAATGCATACTTTTTGCATCAATCATCAGTACACGACCAACCAAAGGTTGACCATAATTAGTCAAAACTTTAATTGCCTCTAATGCTTGCATGGAACCAAACATGCCAACTAAAGGCGCCATTACCCCCGCTTCAACACAAGTCAGTTGATCTTGCCCAAACAATCGACTTAAACAGTGATAACAAGGCTCATTTGCTTGATAAGTAAAAGTCGTTAATATGCCTTCCATTCGAATTGCAGCACCAGACACTAACGGTTTTTTTACTTGGAAACAGCAGCGGTTAATCTGCTCTCTCGAAGATAAATTATCGGTACAATCAATGACAAGATTATGTTGTTTTATAAGAGAAGTTAACGAAACATCATCAAGTTTCTGATTAATAGTCTCGATTTTAATATCAGAATTCATTTTAATTAATGTTTGTTTCGCTACATCTACTTTAAATTGATTAATTTCTTGATTAGTATATAAAATTTGACGATTCAAATTTGATTCTGATACGGTATCAAAATCAACTAGCGTCAATTTACCTATACCTGCACGGCTCAAATAAAGCGAAGCTGCGCACCCCAAACCGCCTAGCCCGATGATCAATACTGCACTATTTTTTAACATTTGCTGTTTATCGATATCAAAGCCTAGTAAGGAAATTTGCCTGTCATAACGAAGTAATTCTTGATCGGATAGTGCTAGCATAGGGAATCATCATCGTGATTAATCATAAAGAATCTATTATAGCAGAAACTTGGCACAGCATTGTGCCAAGTCATAAACATTATTTATCAAAACTCGCTAAGAAGTTTAAATACTCGTCTTTGGTCATAAGAGGTTTATAGTTTGATAATAATGTTTGAGCTGGTTTTGCATCATCATATAGTAAATCGATAATGGTACATGCCATCATCTGGGCTGGACGAATATAAGCCATCTCTTCATCAAATACCGTATAATCTTTGCCATGTAACACACCTCTAACGGATCCTATCCACGGATGACTAACAGGCATGATATGCGATAAATCGCCCGTATCTGTGCTACCGGTCATATGCGGTGCAACCGACACATTTTCCTCGCCAATTAACGCTTCAGCATTTGATTTCAAAAATGCATTTAAGGTTGGATTATTTTGCAATGGGAGATAACCCGGTAAATCTTTAATTTCACAAGTTGCCCCTACAGCCATTGCCCCAGCTTTTAATGCCTGATTAATTCGTTCATTAGCATCAATCATTGCCGGAACATTACCCGCTCGAACATAGCTTTCCATTCTGACATCACTTGGCACAACATTTACCAAATCCCCTCCTTGGGTAATGATTGGATGAAAACGAATATAATCTTTTTCCTGAAACGTTTCACGTATGGCATGAACGCCCATCATCCCCATCATTGCTGCATTTAACGCATTAACACCAGCATGAGGAGCCGCCGCTGCATGTGCTGCTTCACCTTTATACTTGATTAATTTACCGATAAATCCATTACTTGTGGTTGAAATCTCAATAAATCCGTCTTGGCGATCGTTTGGTACACTGGTTAAATGAATTTGAAGTGCCATATCCACATCATCAAATTCACCCCGTGAAATAAGTTCGGGTTTACCGCCAATATACTTAATTTTACCTTCTTCAATCAGACGATTACGATAAGTAATTTCAACGTATTCTTCGGCAGGTACTGCAAAAGGAACGACATCACCGGCTAAAAATTGCATCGCTCCAGAATCGATTAATCCCATGGTGACGGCCATCATATTCGCTATTTGAGCATTATGACCACAGCAATGGGCAGCGCCAGAGGTTTCATCGGCTGCAGGATGGTCAGCACAGATAATGGCATCAAGCTCACCAATAATAGCGACACTGCAATGGCTTCCTTTTCTACCTTTTAAGCGCCCTTTGACCCCTGTTAACGCCAATTTATTTTTATAAGGAACACCAAGTTTTTCAAAAGCTTCTTCAACTTTTTTTGCGGTTTTGTGTTCTTTATAGCCCAGTTCAGGTTCAGCCCAAATTGCCTCAGCAATCGCTTTTATATCCGCTTTACGATTAGCAATGGCACTGCAAACTTGTCGTTTTAGTTCTTCTTTTGTCATACATTAAATCCTACCTAATATTAAATCACACCTTCCCACTTTAAGGTAATTTGGGCAATGATGGCGGCAAAAAGGAAAGTACCGGAAAACACCGCTAATGAAACGGGGATAATTCGCCAAGAGATACTTTTGAATAAAGCAAGATCTTTACCAATGGCTAATCCAGCGTAAGCAAGCACTGGTGTACAAACAGCAAGTAAAGAGACATGTTCAGTTATCGCAACAACTTGCTCATGAAATGGAAATATCGGTGAAGAAGCCACAGCCGCCACAACTGACACCCACAAAATAACAGGAAGTTTATTGAATAATGGCACTTTGCTTATAAAAAAACCAACAACCGATATTGCGACAAGCACAGCTAAAGCTTGTAATGACAGCATAAAATCAACATGATAACCGACTGTATTGCCAGCAGCCATGATAATTGCGACTAAAATCAATAAAAAAACCGTTTCGAAAATCTTCATGATAGTGAGCTCCTTTTACTGCTTTGGAAACGAGCAAAAACATTATAGAGAAAAGAAGCAAACGGTAGTGAGAATAATGTATAAATATAAATACCAACTATACTAGACATTAAATTAGCCGTTGTTGCATAAGCTTTGATGTCACTCGCCATATTCGGATAAAGGTCACTTATCGGCGCAAGTGATGCCGCCATCATACTACCACTACCAACCCCTGCCCCCATGGCTAATGCATATGGATGAAGAACGTCTAATTTTGCCATTACACTAGCAAGGATACTCATCCAAATCGCCCCATAGAGCGTACCACAAACATACATTGCCATGACACCACGACCTTCGGGCGAATCCAATCCATATTTATCTGCCACAATGGCAATATTGGGTTCACGTGCAACAGAATAGGTTGCCCCGACCGCTTCACGCTTCATACCTAACATCATTGCCAACGGTAAACCGAGTAAAATAGTACCCGCAAAATGCCCTAATTCTTGGAAAATCAAAGCCAACTTGGCATCATGCAAAATCATATCAATTTTAGGCCCTACCGCAACGCCTAATTTGGCAATCAGTAACATTAACGTCACAATCATCACCGAACTAGCATGAAGCATATTTTTATGTTTTAAGATTTTTAATTTAGGAATACTGATAAGACCACCAATAATCATGGCAAATAGCATAGGATACAACATGATAATCCAGATAGACTGCCTACCAACAAACTCACATACTAAAACAACTATCAGCGCAAGCAAGTGCACTCTATAGTCTTTTAAAATTTCCATCCTTTCACGCCTCTTTACATAAATTTCCGGTCAATAAAACTATCCATGACAGCTATTATCATAATAATTATTATTTTGCACAGCTAATATACATAACCCAGATTACTTGCGTCAACACGCATCTACCATTAAATACACATAACCAAACAATATATTTCAATGACGCAAAAATAATTAAAGAATAAATCTCAACAAATGCCTTTATAAGGACACTATTTGATTTATAATACCTCATATTTTTTTATAAGATTGGTATTTAAACAGGATATTTTATGCGTTCAATTTATTGCGGTCATTTAACAGCATCTCATATTAATCAAGAAGTCACATTATGCGGTTGGGTCAATAAGCGTCGAGATTTTGGCGGTATGATATTTATTGATATGCGTGATCGCGAAGGGATTGTACAAGTATTTTTTGATCCTGAATATCAACAAGCTTATCAACTTGCCAGTGAACTTCGTAATGAATTTTGCATTCAAATTAAAGGAAAAGTAAGAGCAAGACCAGAAGGACAAGCAAATAAAGACATGGCTACGGGTGAAGTTGAAATCTTAGCCACTGAGCTGACAATTTTCAATCGCAGTGATGTGCTGCCACTTGATTTTAACCAAAACAACAGTGAAGAACAGCGTTTAAAATATCGTTATATCGATTTACGTCGTCCTGAAATGACAAACATCTTCAAAACTCGTGCTCAAATTACTGCATTTGTACGTAACTTTATGAATGAGCATGGTTTTCTTGATATTGAAACCCCTATGTTAACCAAAGCAACGCCAGAAGGTGCGCGTGATTACCTTGTACCAAGTCGAATTCACAATGGTGAGTTTTATGCACTGCCACAATCACCGCAATTATTTAAACAACTATTAATGATGTCTGGCTTTGACCGCTATTATCAAATTGTAAAATGTTTTCGTGATGAAGATTTACGTGCAGATCGCCAACCAGAATTTACACAAATTGATGTTGAAACTTCGTTTATGACCGCAGAACAAGTCCGTGAAGTTATGGAGCAAATGATCCGTGAACTTTGGTTACATGTTAAAAATGTGGATTTAGGTCAATTTCCTATCATGACGTTTGCCGAAGCGATGCGCCGTTATGGTAGCGATAAACCTGATTTACGAAATCCGTTAGAAATCATAGATGTTGCCGATTTAGTAAAAGATGTCAATTTTAACGTATTCTCAACCCCAGCCAATGATCCAAAAGGTCGAGTTGCACTACTTTGCGTGCCAAACGGAGCCCAGTTAACCCGTAAACAGTTAGATGATTACACACAATTTATTTCGGTCTATGGCGCTAAAGGTATGGCATGGATTAAAGTCAACGACCGTAATAAGGGTCTTGAAGGGGTACAAAGTCCGGTTGCTAAATTCTTTAATGAAACGCAAATGGAAGCACTGTTGAATCGTGCTAATGCCAAAGATGGTGATATTTTATTATTTGGGGCAGATAGTTATAAAGTTGTCAGTGATGCATTAGGTGCACTACGATTAAAAGTAGGTAAAGATTTAAATCTGACTGATGAAAATAGGTGGGCTGTGCTTTGGGTAGTGGATTTCCCAATGTTTGAAGAAACGGAAGAAGGTCTTAGTGCGATGCACCATCCGTTTACATCACCAAAAGACTTGACGCCAGAACAGCTTAAACAAAATCCTGAAAACGCGATAGCTAACGCTTATGACATGGTTATCAATGGATATGAAGTAGGTGGAGGGTCAGTACGTATTCACCGTAGTGAAATGCAACAAGCTGTGTTTTCTATTTTAGGTATTAATGAACACGATCAACGCGAAAAATTTGGCTTTTTACTTGATGCGCTAAAATATGGTACACCGCCACATGCAGGACTTGCATTTGGTTTAGACAGATTAAGTATGCTATTAACAGGTACCGATAATATCCGGGATGTTATCGCATTTCCGAAAACAACAGCGGCAACTTGTTTAATGACAGATGCACCAAGCCCGGCAAATCCTAATGCATTAGCTGAGCTTGGTATTGAAGTTAGCAAAAAATAGTGATGTCTTAATGCAAAAGTTCAAAAAGCCTGAATCTGTTTTAGTTGTTATTTACTGTCAAAAAACTTTGCGTTGTCTTATGCTACAACGCAAAGATGATCCCAATTTTTGGCAGTCAGTAACAGGTAGCATGGAAGATAACGAATTGCCGGTTGAAACTGCCATTCGTGAGGTTTTTGAAGAAACAGGCATTGATATTCTGGGTAAAAATCTTAATTTAATCGATACTAACCATACGGTTGAATTCAAGATTTTTCCACAATTTAGGCATCGATATGCACCTGAAGTTGAAATAAATAAAGAACATTGGTTTTATTTACCGCTCGAAAATGAAATAACACCAACGCTTACTGAACATTTAGCCTATCAATGGTTGACAATTAGCGATGCAGCTAAAATAACAGCATCGCCAAATAATCAAGAAGCAATTAATGAAATTATTCAATTAAACGAGATTAACTAAGGAGTAGGAAATGAAATTAAGTCAGTATGCCATTGTGTTATCAAGCTTATTGTATTTTATACCTAATAGTTATGCTGAAATTAACATTAAAACATGCCAAACCAACAAAACTGATTATATCATTTTTGATGAAATCGATTCGCAAATCGCTGAAAATATTATCGAACACAAATTACATAATCAACCTGAAATACGAGAAAATACCATCATCAAAGTGTTTGCTAATGAAAACAATGATGATAGAAACTATTGGATTGCTTCTTTTGAGTTTGAAGATCAAACGACCCAATATCTTTTTTATCAAGTAGATGAAAATAAATTTATTGATATCGACCAACAGCAATTTAAAACATTATTACCTAAAATTGTGAAATGCAATTTAAATCAACAAGTGCCTATTTATAGTGAAAATTTTGACGCTGACTAGTTGATGACAAAATAACGTTAACATTTAGGATGTTAGACTACCTTAAATTAGTGTAAACAAAGGCAGATTAATAGGGAGTAATTATTTTTATGAACTTGACCAATTTTCGTGATTTTTTAAATTATCTTGAAGAACAAGGTGAATTAAAACGTATTCCCTATCCTGTTAATCCTTATCTGGAAATGACCGAAATTGCAGATCGTGTTTTACGTTCTAAAGGCCCAGCCTTATTATTCGAAAATCCTATTGGTTATGACATGCCCGTACTTTGTAACCTATTTGGAACACCCAAACGTGTTGCGATGGGAATGGGGTTAGAAGATACATCACAATTACGTGAAATTGGTGAATTATTAGCTTTTTTACGTGAGCCTGAACCACCAAAAGGCATTAAACAATTTTTTAATGTGTTACCCAAATATAAGCAAATATTAAATATGCCTGTTAAGCGACGATCGTCTGCGCCTTGTCAGGAATTGATTTTTAAAAATGAAGAAGTTGATTTAACACGTCTGCCGATCATGCATTGTTGGCCCGATGATGTAGCACCACTTTTAACTTGGGGACTAACGATAACGAAAGGACCTTATAAAGAAAGGCAAAATGTCGGCGTTTATCGCTTACAATTATTGGGTAAAAATAAGTTAATTATGCGCTGGCTATCTCATCGAGGAGGAGCGCTCGATTTTGCAGAATGGCAACAAGCTCATCCTAATGAAAAGTTTCCTGTTAGCGTTGCCATTGGTGCAGATCCAGCAACCATCTTAAGTGCAGTCACTCCCGTACCAGATACCTTACCAGAATACGCCTTTGCAGGTCTGTTACGCAATAGTCGAACTGAAGTAGTAAAATCGCTATCCAATGATTTAGATGTCCCCGCTACCGCCGAAATTATCTTAGAAGGCTATATTGATCCGAATGAATTAGCGCCTGAAGGCCCATATGGTGATCATACTGGTTACTACAATGAAGTTGAAAAATTTGCTGTTTTCACGGTGACGCATTTAACTCGTCGAAAAGATGCGATTTATCACTCTACCTATACGGGTCGTCCACCCGATGAACCAGCCGTAATGGGACTCGCTTTAAATGAAGTCTTTATCCCTATTTTACAAAAACAATTTCCTGAAATTGTCGATTTTTATTTACCACCCGAAGGATGTTCCTACCGGATTGCAATTGTGACCATCAAAAAACAGTATCCAGGTCATGCTAAACGTGTCATGATGGGCGTTTGGTCTTACTTACGCCAATTTATGTATACCAAATTTGTTATTGTATGTGATGATGATATCAATGCCCGAGATTGGAAAGATGTCATGTGGGCTATTTCAACGCGCATGGATCCTCATCGTGATACCACATTTATTGACAATACGCCGATTGATTATTTAGATTTTGCTTCGCCTGTTTCTGGGTTAGGCTCAAAAATGGGATTAGATGCGACCAATAAATGGCAAGGCGAAACTCAGCGAGAATGGGGAAAAATCATCAAAAAAGATCCAAAAGTTGTGGCTTATATCGATGAAATTTGGGATAAACTTGGCTTAGAGTAAACAGACTTAATAAGTTCAATTAAACACTCTACATTGGGTCAATAGCATCGATATTTATCGTTAATGACAAATAGGAATAAATAAATAGCCGTTAAAATCATAAGCAAGCTCACATTGAACGGTAGTAACTTATTGTAATATCAATGAATTTGTATTGAACATAACTAAAAATTGATAAACACTCAAAACAGATTTAATTATCATCTATAAATTTATTAGTATATAATTAGTCATAATTTATTTTTTCCAATTTTAGAAATAAGGGGTTATAGATGGACAAGGAAAAAAACGCCGCACCATCATTTCAAGATGTATTAGAATATATTCGTTTATCACGTCGTTTAAACAAATTAAAACGTGAAATATCCGATAATGAGAAAAAAATCCGAGATAACCAAAAACGAGTATTATTACTTGAAAATTTGAGTGATTATATAAAACCAGATATGACTTATGACGAACTTCAAGCGATTATTGCTAACATGAAAAGTGATTATGATGATCGTGTAGATGATTATATTATCAAAAATGCTGAAATTTCAAAAGAACGCCGTGAAATCAGCAACAAAATGCGTAGCTATCGTTCTCACTAACATATAGCAGATTTACTCCCATTCAATAATGGGAGTAAAGACAATTACCACAACTCAACCACCGGCTAGCTTTACTTTAAAGCCTTTTTCTTCCAGCAAAGATTTGAGTAAATCACGTTTATCGCCTTGAATTTCAATGCTACCATTTTTAACTGCGCCACCACAACCACAACGTTTTTTGAGTTCCGCAGCTATTTTTTGAAGTTGGGCATCATCAAAATCAAATCCTGAAATGACGCACACACCTTTGCCTTTACGTCCGGATGTTTGGCGTTGAATTCGAATAACCCCATCCCCTTTTGGTCGAGATTCTTTTACTTCAACCGATTTAATACGACCTTGATCGGTAGTATAAACAAGTGGATTATCAGACATCATGAAATTAACTCTTGCTCAAATCAAGGGTTGATAAAATAGTTTGCAATGCTAAAGAAGGATCTTCTGCTTGCGTAATCGGACGACCAATAACCAGATAATCCGATCCTGCGGCTTGCGCACGTTGTGGCGTCATAATTCGACGCTGATCATCAGCATTGGAACCGGCGGGTCTGATACCTGGCGTCACTAACTTGAAATCACTCCCTAAGCGAGTTCTAAAACTTTGCACTTCTTTAGCGGAGCATACTACGCCATCAAGCCCACAATTTTTGGCTAACAAAGCTAATTTAGTGGCTTGTTCCAAAGGCGAAACAGGGATACCGATTTCTTGAAGATCTACCGACTCCATGCTGGTTAAAACAGTTACCGCAATTAAAAGAGGCGCATCTTTACCATATGGATAGAGTGCGTCTTTCGCCGCCTGCATCATCCGAGACCCACCACTAGCATGAACATTGGTCATCCAAACACCTAAATCAGCAGCAGCTACGATAGCTTTAGCAACCGTATTTGGAATATCATGAAATTTAAGATCCAAAAAAACATCGAAACCTTTATTCATAATCTGTTTAATAAAATCGGGCCCCGCATGCGTAAAAAGCTCTTTGCCAATTTTTAAACGACAATCTTTTGGCTCAACACGATCAATAAAATTCCAAGCTGATTTAACATCAGCAAAATCAACAGCAACGATAATAGGTGAAGACATAACAGATTTATTCCTTTTATTAATAACTAATCGCTATTTTTTTTAACAAATTCATTTAAATCATTATAAAAGATTTTGGCACTTTCTTTATAGCCTTGCAAGGTTTGATGTACTAAATCTGACCGAGCCAATCCAAACTTAGACCAAAGCTTAACCGAATGACTTCCCCCCATAGCGGCCTGCCAATCCCAAAACAGTGTTTTTTCTGATTTAGCTACTTGTTTTTGAATCCTTTTTACTAAATTATAAGACTTTGGAATTTCAGTTTGATTAATCATTGTATCAGGAGGTGAAATCAATAAAATTGCAGCATTTGGCAATAATTTTCGAATTTTACGAATGTTGTAGACTAAATTTTTCCGATATTCATCTGCATCTAAAGTCTCATCGAAACTCTCGTTTGTTCCATACTCCAAAATAACCAAATCGCTTTTGGATAACAATAATTCCTGAAACCACTGAGGACGCCATTTTTGCCAAATTGTTTGCTTAGCCCCATTCGAACCAATCGCAGATACAATAACACCCGACTTGTTGGCTCGAGTTAACCAAAATCCACCAATTTCAGTGCTATCTTTACTTTTAATGGTAATAGGAAGCGTTGAAGTAAACGTTGTCGTTTGCCAACCACCAAATTTATTCTTGAAACTATAGGCAATTTTATCTTTATTATAGATACTTAATGGATTTTTAGTTATTTTCTTAGTTTTAAAAATAAGGCTAACTTTCCATATATCTCTATCGTCTGCTTTAAGTGCCAACTCAACAGAAGCTTGAGAATTAATAGGTTTAGCGATAAAACCGCCCATAGGAAAATCGAGATTACTTAATACTCGGCTACTTAACAATTCCCAATTAGAATCTTTCAAACTAACTCGAGTATGGTTTTGCCCTTTAACCCAAATAGGAGGAACCCAACCTATACCTGCATCACCATATTTATCTTGCATTAACGCTCTAAATTCGCCTGTAAAAAAATCTGCAGCGGTATGAGAATCACCAAATTGGGTGATATTAACAACTTTATGGGTGTGGTCTTGATTATTGACTAATGAATTTAAGCGTAAAACAAATTGTTTAGCATTTGGATCGCCAAAATCAACAATCACAGACTTAGACGTTGGAATACTTTCAGCCATAGTACTAAAACTGACAGTAAACACCACCAAAAAAACAGCAACCATAGTTTTAATGCATTGATTCAATGTGGGAATCCTCTGATAAAGTGGATGTGATTTGGTTCAAAATTGCTTGAGCTAAAAGCTTTTGTCCAGTTATTGTAAAATGAATACCATCGTCTATTCTCACTTTAATTTTTTGCTTATTAGTCTCAATATAGCTGTTAAATTGATCGTAAGAACAACCTAATAATGTATTGGTTTCCATAAAATGTTGATGCGCTTTTTCAACTTCGGATTCATATAAATGGCTTAAATAATTCATTCCGTCATTCAACTTTGGTTTACGCATACAAGGTGGAGAAAGCCAAAGTACTTTTACATTATGTTGATTCGCGATATCTAATATTGATGCAACACGTAAACGGTACTGTTCTTCCCACAATTGCGATTTAAACTTAGCATATTTAGCATATCCCTTAACAGGAAAATCCCACGGATCATTAGGGCCTAAAAAAATGACGATTAATTTAATGGAGGCATCAGCACTGATTGCATCATTAATTGTTTTTGGCCAATCAAAAGCTTTTGGATAAGCAAGCCCAGTACTTTGTTTACTCAAGTTAATGCTTTCTATCTTATATTGTTTAAATAACATTTTTTTAACATATGGTGCAACCCCTTGCATTAATGAATCCCCCGCAAAAAGGACTTTGTCATTTTTAGTTAAAACAATCGGTGAAAGTTCAGTAAAATCGGTATTATTGCTAAGTCTTGGGTTACTTGATTCATTTAATGTTACCGTATTACCTAACGCTGTATTAGTCCGAGTACTGTTTAGTTGACTATCAGAATGAGTTTGACGTTTATTAGTAGCTTGCAGGTTATCACCCTTAATTAACGGTAATTTTTGTTTATTATTTTCAGTTGTGTGATTGGATTTTATTGTTTTGTTTTGCCGGTTATTTTGTTGTAACTGTTTATCTGCAATTGCGTTTGCAGTCACGACATTAGGATGTTTTTGATTATCCTTTTCAATATTCGTGTTTTCTAACTCCTCTGATTCATACGATTCATTAGTCCATTTTGTCTGATCATCCTCAGTGACATTAGCATCATCCACCATTAATGCCATATCAAAAAACTCAAAATGGTAAGATTGCTGGCAATAAATCAATATTGATTTATGAAACAAAACCATTAAAGCAATAGCTGTAACAACTAACACTATAACAATATAAAATGCAGATAAGGTTTTGTTAGTTGGCATTGTTAGCATATTACTTAACTTCATAAAATCCTTCAAATTACTGTTCCTTGTCAAAACTGATCTTAAAAAATTTTAAAACACAATTAAAAACTGGCATAAATAAAATCGGGCATACCTGACGGCGCAAAATAAATGACACACCACAAAATTAATATCATTATCACAGGTAAACATAATTTATTAACTTTAGATAACAGTACCGTTGCCAAATTTGGAAGATTTTTACACATTGGATAAACTAAATAAGCAACCATGATAATTAAAAAAGCCTGCCAATATTGTGGTTTTATCATCACATTATGCGTTAATGCCATTAAATAATCCAAAGCATCGGATAAATTTTCACAATAAAAAAACAACCAAGTAAAACAGACATAATGCCAAGTTAATAAACGCGCAATAAAAGGTGAACGTTGACTAATCACATCACGACCAAAAAAGCGATCACCAATATTCAGAGCCACAATACCAATACCATGGCAAATACCCCAAATAATAAAATTGATACCTGCACCATGCCATAATCCCGATAAAAACATTGCCAACAAAACATTGATTTGTGTTCGGGTAAATCCCTTACGATTACCGCCAAGCGGAATATAAATATAATCCCGAATCCATTGAGATAAACTTATGTGCCAACGTGCCCAAAAATGCCTTAAATTTAAAGATAAATAAGGTTGGCTAAAATTAATTGGTAGACGAAACCCTAATAACAATGCAATACCAGTCACCAAATCCGTATAGCCTGAAAAATTGAGATAAATTTGAATTGCATAAGCATATACACCCACTAATAAATCAATCACACTAAATTCTAATGGATTGGCAAAAATGGGGTTAACCCATGCATCATTTATCCAACCACCTAAACAATAAACTTTAATGATTGACATCATGATTAATATAAAAGCTCGATATGGCTCTAAAATTTGGCGGGGTTGGCAAACTGAAATTTGCGGCAAAAAATCTTTAGCTCGATTGATTGGCCCTGCGACAATACTGGGGAAAAAAGATAAAAAAAGTGCAAAATCCCAAAATTTAGCTACTTCAATCTCTTTTCTTTTAACTGAAACTAAATAACTGACAGAATGGAAAGTATAAAAGGAAATCCCAATAGGGATTAGCACAGAAAATAATGGTAATAAAATAGGAATATGAAAGACGTTAAGTAAAGCTTGTAGTTCTTGTCGGAAAAAATCAAAATATTTGAATAATGCTAAATTACTAATCGATATTATTAAGCCAAAAATCAACCAACTTTTAGCATGATCTTTTGAAACCGATATCATAATGGAAATAAGATAAGTTACACTGGTATAAACACCAAGAATCAACGCAAATTGCCAACTATAACTGCTTACAATTAAATAACTTGAAACGAGTAACAAGGCATTTTGGAATTTAGGTAATAAGTTAAATGCCCAATATATAGCAAAAAAAACGATAAACAACAGACCAAATTCAATAGATAAATAACTCACTATAATCCTTCGTTAAAACATTTACATATAAAATAATATCCCTCAACACTTCCATGAAAATATTTAATCGCAAATCAACTCTGATTGAGAAAGAACATAATAAACCAATAATTCTTTATTCAACCCAGTTATTGACAATAACTGACGTCTGGCATTCAACCAGAGTTCATAAAGAGCAGTAATTTTTTCATAACTTAATGTTGCCAATAATCTTACCAATGGCACTTGATCACGATTAATAATATACCGTCCAGCTTTTTGTTTTGCTTTCAAAGCATCACTTAATAAAGCACAAAACCAACTAATGCGATCAATAAAATGGTCATGCTCAAATGTTACGCCAAGCGTCCAAAAATCATTATTAGGAATAACACTCAATAAATTTTCACAAAATACTTTACGTTGTTGCCATTTTGTAGGATCCAACAAAGTTTTTGCTGTTAATGGCGCATTTTCGCTTAATAACAAAGCTGACGCAAGTTCATTATCACTATAATGTAAACCCTGTATATTTTTCAACCAATCCATAGACTGTTCAAGCTTAGGTATCGGTAAAAAATAAGAAAAACAACGACTATAAATAGTTGGTAATAAATGACTATTATGATCGTCACTTAAAATAAAATAAGTATTTGCAGGTGGCTCTTCTAACGTTTTCAATAATGCATTTGCGGCGGCTTCGGTCATTAAGGCAGCATGTTTAATCCAAATCACTTTATTACCGCCTTGCTGTGATTTTTCATAAATTTTAGCGGTAATACTTCGAATCTGATCGATACCGATCGATTGCTTACCTTGCTCGTTAGTTATCTTATAATAATCAGGATGATGATGAGACAAAAATAACTGGCAGCTATGACATTTTAAACAAGGGGCTAGATCGCTTGATGCTTGGCATAATAAACGATTTGCTAATTGCTCAATTAGCTCATTTTCACCACTACCTTGAATATAATTAATTAATAAAGCATGATGGGCTCGATCATGTAAAATACTTGTCGCTAATTGCTGATATGGCTGCGTGAGCCAACTATATCCATTTTTGATCATGCATTATTAACCTGTATTAATGATAACCATGCAGTTAACACGTCTTCAATTTGCTGTGTTACCACATTCATTGATTGACTGGCATCAATAGTCACAATAGTATCATCTTGCATAGCAAGCTCTAAATAGCGTTGACGAGTACGTTCAAAAAATAGGATAGATTGCTGCTCAATCCTATCTAGCTGACCACGAGATTTTGCTCGCATTAATCCTATTTTTGGATCAACATCCAAATACAAAGTTAAATCGGGTTTAAAATCACCTAACACTTGCTTTTGTAACGTTTCAATCAATACGCTATCAAGTTGGCGTCCCCCTCCTTGATATGCCTGCGTGGATAAATCATGACGATCACCTATTACCCATTTTCCTATTTTAAGAGCGGGTTTTATAACATTATCAATAAGTTGAATTCTAGCCGCATATAACATCAATAATTCAGCTTTATCCGTTAACGGCTCATGTTCTAAACCATTTTTAATAATATTACGTAACGCTTCAGCAATCGGAGTTCCACCCGGCTCACGAGTAAATTGTAAATCTTCAATATTAGATTGCTTTAAAATACGCGCAACAGTATTAATTGCTGTGGTTTTTCCTGCACCTTCAAGTCCTTCAATGACAATAAATTTGCCGGTCATACTTATTTCCTAAATTAATTAAGCTGATGTACAAGTAAACATTGCGCTATTGTACGCTATTTTTACCGATTATTTTAGTTCGTATCGTAAATACCATGTTAATACTTATCAAATATGAGAACTTTTTAATAGACCGACAGAGTAGAACATCCTGTTTACTTAGCCGCAATTGGTTTATAACATCCAAATAAATCCGAATAAAAATAATTAGATATTATTCAGTTATAGAAAAGTCATTGTATATGTGAACTTTATATCTATTATCTTGTCAATATAAGATATCGATTGTTTTTTCGCTCGCTTATCATCTGTTTAATAAGTAATTTATCGTAGTATTAATGAGTAATCAAAGCAGTGTTGAAAAAGAAAATAAAGTTTTTAGATAAGATAGAATCATTAAGCGGACTTTCAATCAAATCTAAACAAGAATATAAAACAAAATTAATCTGGAATAACAAGGAATGAAAAAAATACTTCTACTATTAGTCACATTTATGTCACTAGTAACATTAACCAGTTGCAACAAAACACCTTTAGAAAAGGTTTTAAAAGATGTAAAAAACAATCATCCTAAAACCATAACCTTATCTGATTATACTAATTTTAAATGGGATGAAGTTTGGTTAATCAGTGGCAGTATTAGTGGACGTTATATTACATTAATGCGAGAACAAAATATTGATGTTAAGAAAGTAGAATCTTTTCCAAATTCTAGATATGGAATAGCTCAAGAATTCTCTAATACAGTTGTGTATGTATATAATAACAAAGTAGTTTATTACGAGTTCCCTCCAGATGCCAGAGATTATGTGGCTTTGGCTTCAGAGGGAGCATTAGCTCTTTTAGATTTTAAACTAGAAAGAGGACAGATTATGGTTGTTTCAAGTAATAATTCCGAATGTAAAGTAAAAGATGGAGATCTAGTTCCCATTAAGCCGATTAAGATTTACGAAAACATGGATGAAAAATTGAAATGATCCCTAATGCATTAATCAATGAATTAGCCATACCAAGTATTGGATTATGATCATGAAAAAAGTTCATATAATCAAGCAACCTATTCTCTCACTATTAGAATACATTTCAGCAACAGTTTATCCCTATGTGTATAGGAAACAAAATAATATCTTAATTAGTAACGATGATCCTATCTTGATATTGTTCAGAGCAAATCATTATTAGAATTTACTATGTCTTAATATGATGAAATTACAGAAAAATATGCAGAAAAAAGTTTAAACGCTTCATTATCCGCTAGTAAAAAAACATTAACTAAATATGTTGAAAAATCCACAACTGAAATCAGTGAATTAATAAAAAAGGAAATTTTAGCGGCTAAAATAAATTTAGAAGACGAAAGAAAGAAAATTAATACCCATTCAATGGTAAATTTAGTATTACTTATATTTGTAATATTTCTTATTTTTTTAAATATTTTAATTAAATAATGGTAAAGCCAACTATTGTTGGCTTTTATTAATAGTGATAACGACACGATAAAATAATAATACAATTATTTTCAATTTTATAAACTAACCTATCTTCACTGTTTATGCGTCTTGACCAATATCCTGATAAATTAAATTTTAATGCTTCGGGCTTTCCAACTCCCGAAAAAGGTGTTTTGCTAATATCCTTTAATAGTTCATTAATCCTTTTTATCATTTTCTTATCGGTTGCTTGCCAATAAAGATAGTCATTCCAAGATTCATCGGAAAATAATTTATTCATCATTCAACACACGCTCTTTTAAATTCCCATTATTAATTTGTTCTAATGAATTTAACAAATGTTGAGCATTAGCGGGAGAACGTAGTAAGTATGCAGTTTCTTGTAACGCTGTAAAATCATCATACGACATTAAAATACAGTTATCTCCATTTTGTCTTGTGATAACTGTGGGCATTCTATCATTTACAACTTCGTCCATTGTTGCTGATAAATTAGCTCGAGCAGCTGAATAACTAACATGTCTCATAATTATTATTCCTCTTAAAAGTAATTAACCAATAAACATTGTACAACAAACCTGTACAATGTCAATGATTTTAACCTTCAATTATTGAAATAATTTTTATATTTTTTAGTTCTGTTTCAAATTCTTCATCATCATCTAGGTTTTATATCCATCCTAACCCTTCCCAAGCCGGTTTTTTATTCAAAATTAATTTTGCAGGTTTTCCCCTGAATTCAACCATCACAATAGCTTTTTTTTAACTTGATATTTTCATCAATTTTATCTTTATCTATTGAATTTTCGTTTTATCCCTGTGTATACAGGGAACACTTAATTCCGTTTTATGTTTCGCTAAGAGGGAACGGTTTATCCCTATGTATATAGGGAACACAGCCTCGAATCCCACGTACAGCGACCCAATCGTGGTTTATCCCTATGTTTATAGGGAACACGTCAGTTCGTAATCGATGTCAAATCGGTCTGTCGGTTTATCCCTATGTGCATAGGGAACACAATTGAGCTGTATAACCGAACGTCACACCACCTGGTTTATCCCTATGTGTATAGGGAACACATCTGAGTTAATTTAAAATCTTGTACAGAATACGGTTTATCCCTATGTGTATAGGGAACACTTTGTGCCACCACCTGACGATTCGCTCGTGCCCGGTTTATCCCTATGTGTATAGGGAACACTTAACAACCGCACGCGAAACCAATAGCTGCAGCTGGTTTATCCCTATGTGTATAGGGAACACTATTTCAGTCGAATCAACTGCAGGGATTTTTCCGGTTTATCCCTATGTGTATAGGGAACACTTAGACGGTAGGCATCTTCATGAGATTAATTACGGTTTATCCCTATGTGTATAGGGAACACGTTGGCACGTATCATAAATACAACAATAGCAATCGGTTTATCCCTATGTGTATAGGGAACACGATCTCCTAGTTTATGTCTATGGTTGTGGTGTCCGGTTTATCCCTATGTGTATAGGGAACACTAAAAATGTTATGTCTAATTCTGTTGCTTATGCGGTTTATCCCTATGTGTATAGGGAACACCTGGATAGCCGAACTCACGATCAATAAATGCTCGGTTTATCCCTATGTGTATAGGGAACACTTGTTCCTGTATGAATGTTTACATCTGGGTTTGCGGTTTATCCCTATGTGTATAGGGAACACTCTAATTATAACTTATTGTTTATTAATTAAAATAGAGAGGTGTAAAATTCTACCGATTTATTGATGTTTTTTTAGGCGATTGGTTTTAATGCACATTATCAATGTAATTTTATATTTATCATAATGTTAACTATGTTTAAAAAGATTTTTAAGTAGAGCCTGCTTTTGCAACTCCTCGGCGCACCGACCGATTTTGATAGCAATGGTATATTTTACTTTTCGGTAATAGATTTTGACGAATGGTTAAATGCTGATCTTGCCTTTAATTTAGGCAAGTATTTAGCATCAATTTATGTTTAATCCTATAACTATCAAAACTAACAATCTGTACGCATTATGATTTTAACCATTGCCATAATCAACCAGTTTGCCTGTCTTTTCGTCACGTACGCCCCATTCTAAACGGCTGTCTAATATGGCTTGTTGTACTGTTTCTGGATAGTCCGATAAGGTGGTTTCTTTCGGGACTGGTTTGCCTGTTTTGCCTGCTTGGCGAATCACCTTCGGCCAACGGGGTTGCCAGCATAAACATTCCGAAATAAAGTAGCCCACGGTGTAAAACGGTAATAAAATTAAAAATACTGGGATTAATAAAATATACATCCAAAATGTAGACGCATTTTTTGCTGCATGAATCATCGGGCTTACATGACCACTAAAACCGTGGAAAGGCATGGGTAAATGGGTGCTTAAACGGGGTTTAGGCAGATTGTCCCGTCCGTGCTCCATATAACGGCGGATAAATTCCCATTCGTCTTTATAGTCTTGTGGGTTATAGGTGTTTTTGCCGATGCCGACGGAGTGGGCAATCGGAAAGCCGGTTTTATACGGGTGAAAGGTCATTAAATTAACCATATTAGTGCCACCCATATCCGAGCCAGTCTCGCCAAAGTTCGACGGCATAATATGTTCCCATTTAAACACCACCGTACCACCGCAGTATTTAGGGCGCTGAATATAGACTTGCCTTGTCACCCGATTAAAGCGTACCCGAATATGGCGTATGGTGAAGAGTTCAAAACGGTAAATATAACGGAAATAGCGAAGTATTAAATAAATAAAAATTAGAGTTATGATTGAGTATATAATTATAAAAATTACTCCTAAAACAATATCATCATCTTTTTGAAAATATAAATTTAAAGCTATCTCAATTCCTAACTCATAGCTTGTAAATGGAACCATAAATATTAGTAGACTAATCCAAGTCAGAATCCCTCGAAAATTTTCAAACATTCCGCCTCGAATTTCTAAATAGCGATCGTTATAAGCGTAGTAAGGCCCTATTGGTCTGGGGTTATCACTGACCGATTCTTGGGTATAGTCTTTTTGCACTTCTTTGAGTGTCATATCGGCATGGTTATAACCCATTTTTAATTTTTTACGGGTTTCGGATTTCATGGCATTACCAAACCATGCTAAAAATTCGCCTACGTACATTTTTTATGTCCTTACCTTATGCCCTTCTGTTTTTATTATGATTAATTCGCATTGTGATTTTAACCATTGCCATAATCAACCAGTTTGCCTGTCTTTTCATCACGTACGCCCCATTCTAAACGGCTGTCTAATATGGCTTGTTGTACTGTTTCTGGGTAGTCCGATAAGGTGGTTTCTTTCGGGATTGGTTTACCTGTTTTGCCTGCTTGACGAATCACTTTTGGCCAACGGGGTTGCCAGCATAAACATTCCGAAATAAAGTAGCCCACGGTGTAAAACGGTAATAAAACTAAAAATACCGGTATTAATAAAATATACATCCAAAATGTAGGCGCATTTTTTGCTGCATGAATCATCGGGCTTACATGACCACTAAAACCGTGGAAAGGCATGGGTAAATGGGTGCTTAAACGGGGTTTAGGCAGATTGTCCCGTCCGTGCTCCATATAACGGCGGATAAATTCCCATTCGTCTTTATAGTCTTGTGGGTTATAGGTGTTTTTGCCGATGCCGACGGAGTGGGCAATCGGAAAGCCGGTTTTATACGGGTGAAAGGTCATTAAATTAACCATATTAGTGCCACCCATATCCGAGCCAGTCTCGCCAAAGTTCGACGGCATAATATGTTCCCATTTAAACACTACTGTACCACCGCAGTATTTAGGGCGCTGAATATAGACTTGCCGTGTCACCCGATTAAAGCGTACTCGAATATGGCGTATGGTGAAGAGTTCAAAACGATAGATATAACGAAAATAGCGGATGCATAAATAAATTGAAACTAAAAAAATAATGCAAACAAATATCATGGCGAATGTGTTTGAAGCTACTTTAGTAGTTTGATTATTATATAAACGTAGCGCAGTCATTATAAATAAATCACATGATACAGCAGGAATTAAAAAGATAAGTAAACTAATCCAAGTCAAAATACCTCGAAAATTTTCAAACATTCCGCCTCGAATTTCTAAATAGCGATCATTATATGCGTAGTAAGGCCCTATTGGTCTGGGATTATCACTGACCGATTCTTGGGTATAGTCTTTTTGCACCTCTTTGAGTGTCATATCGGCATGGTTATAGCCCATTTTTAATTTTTTACGGGTTTCGGATTTCATGGCGTTACCAAACCATGCTAAAAATTCGCCTACGTACATTTTTTATGTCCTTACCTTATGTCCTTCTGTTTTGATTATGATTCATTCGCATTGTGATTTTAACCATTGCCATAATCAACCAGTTTGCCTGTCTTTTCGTCACGTACGCCCCACTCTAAACGGCTGTCAAGTATGGCTTGTTGTACTGTTTCTGGATAGTCCGATAAGGTGGTTTCTTTCGGGACTGGTTTGCCTGTTTTGCCTGCTTGGCGAATCACCTTCGGCCAACGGGGTTGCCAGCATAAACATTCCGAAATAAAGTAGCCCACGGTGTAAAACGGTAATAAAATTAAAAATACTGGGATTAATAAAATATACATCCAAAATGTAGGCGCATTTTTTGCTGCATGAATCATCGGGCTTACATGACCACTAAAACCGTGGAAAGGCATGGGTAAATGGGTGCTTAAACGGGGTTTAGGCAGATTGTCCCGTCCGTGCTCCATATAACGGCGGATAAATTCCCATTCGTCTTTATAGTCTTGTGGGTTATAGGTGTTTTTGCCGATGCCGACGGAGTGGGCAATCGGAAAGCCGGTTTTATACGGGTGAAAGGTCATTAAATTGACCATATTGGTGTCACCCATATCCGAGCCAGTCTCGCCAAAGTTTGACGGCATAATATGTTCCCATTTAAACACTACTGTACCACCGCAGTATTTAGGGCGCTGAATATAGACTTGCCTTGTCACCCGATTAAAGCGTACCCGAATATGGCGTATGGTGAAGAGTTCAAAACGGTAAATATAGCGGAAATAGCGGATGCATAAATATGATGTTAGTAAAAAAATAATTGAATAAAAAATTATTGATATAACATGCCCAACAGCATTATTTGTTTCATCAAAATATAATATTAGAAAGCTATCAACACAGTAAAAACCTGAACTAAAAGGAATAAAAAAAACAAGTAAAGATATCCAAGTTAGAATCCCTCGAAAATTTTCAAACATTCCGCCTCGAATTTCTAAATAGCGATCGTTATAAGCGTAGTAAGGCCCTATTGGTCTGGGATTATCACTGACCGATTCTTGAGTATAGTCTTTTTGCACTTCTTTGAGTGTCATATCCGCATGGTTATAGCCCATTTTTAATTTTTTGCGGGTTTCGGATTTCATGGCGTTTCCAAACCATAATAAAAATTCGCCTACGTACATATTAAAAAGTCTCCTGTAGTGCTTGATGCCATTCTGTGAGTTCTTCGTCTAAATCTTTAAATTTTTTACGTTCAAGGTCTTTACTAAAACAGCAGCGATCAAACCATTTTTGCATGGCATTGTCATCAAAAATAATCAGGCAGACACTGACCACAATAATAATCATAGACGCGTAAAAATTAATTACCGGCAGCAACACATCTAAGCCTTTATTAATAACAAAGCGACCGATAACTAATCCAATTTCAGCCATTTTAACCCAAATAGTCCGTTTGATACTGGTCTTGATAAGATTATCTAACCATGGCACTAATGTACCTAAAGCCGCTACAAATTGAGAAATACTTAGTGAAAGAGTTGCTAAAGCTCTTGTATAATAAGAAATCTCTATTAATGTTTGATTTTTCTTGCGACTTTCATAGCCTGACACAAAATCCAATACCGCCGATATTCCTCCGGCGATCATTATTAAGCTTGACGCCCACAAAAATAAACGGCCGAACCAAACATATGTTACGGTTGATGTAATCTCATTTTCTTTTCCAACAAAATTTCTTATTACACTATTACATATCTGAAAGGCTGCAGCTACAGAGCCCATTATTGAAGCACTTAGTTGAGCGATTTCTCGGGGGTCTTTAAATTTACCACTTTGTACTTTCTTTATTGATTCGTATGCACTAAGTGCAAATACAATTACCGCAATATAAGTATTGGTTAAATCTTTACTATAAAAATTTTTTCTTGCTTCACCTTTTATTTCTTCAATATGTTGAGGTATTTTATCTTTATCTTCGACTACAAAAGAAAATCCATTAATATTGAGCCCTGCTTTGTACATTTTTTGAGCTGATTTTTCGATACGAATTAAAAGCAAATTACCTAAGCGATTTTGAAGACTTTGATCAAAATTTTTAGTTGCCGTCATTAAAAAACTTCGTACCAAATCGGAGAAACTAACCGATAATATTGCAATAGGGAGTCCAGATGCAGCCAATGCTTCAATTGATTTATTTACGCGGTTAATATGTTTCATCACTTTAATAAGTATATTAATAGCTTTATCAACTTTAGGGTTTGTCGATGTTTGATCCTGATTATTACTAATAATAATACTCTGTTGAATATCTAAGTATTCGTTAATATCGGCAATTAACGCTTTGTTGTTAAATAGGTAGGTTCGCATACATAAGTTGGTTGATGTCACTTGCGGTTCATGCCACCATTCGTCTAACACTTTTCTGACTTTTGAGTATCCACTTGCGCCACACAAGCAAACGCTCATTTGTAGTTGAAACATGATTCCGTCTAACGGAATGGTATCATCATATAAGTCTAGTGCCGAGATTAATTGATGCGATTTTAACCATTTTAAGTAATCATCAGCACGTTTTTCGGCAAGTTGTTCGGCGGCTTGACTGCGCTTGTTGAACTCTTGTTCAAAATTTTTTAGCTTGTCTTGCGATAAGCGATCCCAATAGAATTTTTGAAACTCTTTTTCAGACAGTTCTTCCGTTTGTTGCTTGATAAAGGCTTCTTCGGCTTCTTGAAATATTTCTCGTCGTTTATTATTCGATATATCACGAATTGAAGGAATGGTGATTTTGTCGTTACCCCAATCTGAAACCTTTTCCGACTGTTTATTGTGCTTGATTAGTTGCCTGATTCGATGGTTATGAAAGGATTGTTTAAAACCTAATAGCTGCCGGTGGACAATTAAACGATGTTCGTTGGATATGCCTTCCGAATCGTTGCTTTCCATCCATGGTTTCATTCTTTTTTCAATTGCTTGATGACAGCGATTATTCAAACTTTGAGTTATGCCGATTGCATCATTAACCACTATCGCCACCCCTTGCCGTTTTTTTAATTTGTTATAGAGCGATAGGTAGCGCATGTAAGTTCGCATTATATCTTTATCATAATAGGTGGTGCGGTTAGTATAAATATATTCAATCACTTGTAATTGGCTATTGGCTTTGTCTCGCTCACCCGTTTTAAAGTCATATGGGGGTTTGCTTTTTAAAAATGCTTGTTGCTCAGCAATATCCAATGCTGTCGATATTTCGAGAATATTTGTCAATATATCTTGCGTTTTTAACGCAGTTTGCCCGTTTCTAATCTGATCCGGCGTCATGCCTGACAGTACAAATTCGGGGGTATCTTGATAAATTTCTAATCTGGCGTTACTGATTTTATTTGGGCTAAATACAAAATAAATTTTTTCGATATCTTTGCTGTTTTTAAAGCTAATGTAGGATGCATCCGCACCGTCTGTTGCAATGTTACAGGTATATTTAGGCGGAATATTCGGTATGGTGTTGTTGTCGCTATATTCTGTTAGGCAACCTTCTGGACTAGACGAAAATATTCGCCACTGCTTTTGTCCATTTTTAAAATCGACCAGTATATATAAATATCCTTGTCGTAACATTTGTATACAGTATTTTGAGTGTTCTATCGATATGTCCGATACCATTTTTTTAGCAAAATCTGGCAACGAAGGTAATTCAACTTTGGCTTCAGCGCCATTTTTTAATTGTTTATTTTTGCCAAGATACCCTGTAATTGATAAGCGAGTTGGCAACACGACCAAATCGCCTTCCTTTTCTTGACATTTTGGGCAGCGTTTACCTGAATTATTTTCTTGGGCCTTTGTCGCTAATATTATTTTCAGTAAATTCTCAATCGCTGACATGTTCTTGCTCCTTATCGATATGATTGAAATAGTGCTCCAATTGGCTAATTTTTTGATTTCTCATTAAATCGACAAAGAGATCATATTCAATTTTTTGAAAAAAATGTTCTGATTTAGCCATCGCATATTCCACGATATAGTCCATTTTTTGCTGATCAGGTTCATAAAATGTTGCCGTATAAATCCAATCCAGTAACTGAGTTAGTGTGTTTTGTTGAACGTCGGTTAATGGCTTTTTTTGTAATTTTACGGTTTGTTGTTCGTAGGCGTTATAACTTTGAGCTATTTTGATTTTTCGCCATTGCTGAGTCGTTATTTTGTACTTGATATCCCATAATATTAATTCGGGTTTATGGTGTAGTTGCACATATTCATCTTGCCAGTAGTACCAGTATTGCACACTACCCAACATTTTATTGATTTGTTCTTCATCAAAAATAGTCACTAAATGTTTAAGCACGTGCGGATCGTAAAAACGTAACAGATAATAATTGCCTTGATGTAACATAAACATCGCATTACTAATGTGTTGTTGTATGTCTTTAATCGGGTAAGGTGAAGTGATCAATGCGATAACCGATGATTGCTGGTTTTTTAAATTCGCTATGATGTGTTTAATATCGCCTTCTGCCCCTTTTTTTAATGTACATAGCTGTAAACATTCATGGTTATACGATACGGTATCTTGCCTGTCCCTTATCGGGACAATTGAATCAAATTCAATATCATTTTCATAAAAAAAATTGTCGTTAATTTGCGGGTCGATTAATACATGTATTTTTCTAAACCGCTGAATTTGTTCGGCAATGGTTTTATTGATTTCCTGATCCGGAATAATTTTAATCATTATTTTCTTTCCACAAAAATTGCATGCTTTTCAGCTTCGTCTTGTTTTACACCACTGCAAATCGGTGGCAATTCATTTTGAATATTTTTTTGTGCTGTACCCATTTTTTGTAGGACATTACACTTCATGTACACATTATTCGGTGTACCCAGTACAATGCCTTTTTCGCTAATTTCAATATACGAACCGCCACACATTAAGGTGATTTTTTTACTGGCGGTTAATGTCATTTTGCCGTCTACACTGTCAATGTTGACATTTTGTTTCGCTGCCATATTCAGGTTGGCATTTTGGGCTTGTATGTCAATATCCCCTTGATTGGCAAAGACCTTCATCCCCGATTTATGAGCAAATAACCCTATCGCATCGCCCGATGCCAGTGTGATGTTTTTTAATGCCGTGATGTCTGTCTGCTTTTCAGCGGTGACACTTACGCTGTTACCGGTTGATAACTGGATGTTTTCAGGACTGGTTAACGCAATGCCTTCTTGCGCATAAGCTAATATGCCACTTTGCGCCAGCCCGGTTAAGTTTGCCTTGAGCTGGTCTTGGCTGTCGGTGTCAGCGCCGTGGGCTTCGGCTTGGTTGGCGGCATTTTGCAGTGATTTGGCAATCGATAAGGCGTTTTCTATCTGGCTAATTGCGCCTTGCATATCCAGCTGTTTGCCCTGCGCTTTCGGCTCGGTCTGGCTGGTCAGGTATAAGCCTTTTTCAGCCGCTATCGCCCCCCATTCATCAGTGCGCAGTTCAAACCCTTCGCCCCGTAATTCTTTTTTTTGGTTGACTAAGTGACCCAGATTAAGTTGTGTTTTACCGTATTCAGTCGCCAGCTTGATATGCTCTTGTCCCCGTTTGTCATCCATGCGCAATTTGTTATTGGTCGGGGTGCGAATCACATTACGGTGTTTGTTTATTGTGGTGACATGGTCAGGGTGGGCACTGTCGTGCATAGCATGGGCAATATACGGGCGGTCAGGATTGCCGTCCATAAATGCCATGGCAACTTCCGTGCCGTCTATTAGCGGAAAATGAAAGCCATAAGTGCCTCCGGCATACGGTTTTGCCAGTCTTACCCATAAACTTTCATTGCCTATTTTCCACGCTTTCAGGTCATAATTAAATTTCACCCGATACCGACCTTGAGTATCAATATAGCCGTAGGTGTCATTGTCCGGACTGGTTACCCGTGCCGGTAAGGTCCCCCCGATTTGCGGCCAGGCTATCGGTTTAGGGCGGTACGGTTTTAATACCTGATACGGGATAGCGGTAAAATGTAGCTCGTAAGCATCCGTGCGGTTGCCTTGCCCTTCCACACTTAATATTATCACCCCGTCAGCAATATCAACTAACGGACTGCCTTTAATCTGTATACGTTGCCCCGGTGTCAGGTGATAGCGGTTGCTTTTGCCACTAATCACGATTTTTTCACTGATTGCCTGTTCATGCCGTATTCGGGCATACCATTGTCCGCTTTCAGTGACATTATTCGGGTCGCTCGGGTTAGAATGATTATCGTCGTTATCGTTATCTACATCATCTACATCACCGTTCAATTTATCTTCTTGTCCGTTACTTCTCAGCCCTTTGTAGTGCTCGCCATAACGGTAATCCGTGCCATAGGTGGTGCTGTCTTTTGGCTGGCTGTTCACGTCACCGTGTAAATTGGCTTTCGCATCACGGTAGTTGTAATCCTGCACTTTAACCGATGATTCCACCACCCGACTGCGTAACCGGATATCCCAGATACTTTCTGCTCCACCATCCAGCGTCCCGCTCGGTAACCGGTAATCAATATCGCTGACCTGCTCATAACCTTGTTCATAATCGCTTATCACCATCACATCGCAA
Source organism: Gilliamella sp. B3801 (assembly GCF_026536645.1). Lineage (NCBI taxonomy): Bacteria > Pseudomonadati > Pseudomonadota > Gammaproteobacteria > Orbales > Orbaceae > Gilliamella > Gilliamella sp. B3801. Next base: position 79,061 of record NZ_JAFNNR010000005.1, on the reverse strand, counting down.
TTGTGCTCAGCATGCGTTTCAAATCGAAACCAGACACCGATATCTGCCAGCAGACGCTGGATAAAGCTTAAGTCACTTTCCTGCCATTGGGTAATAAATTCACGTTCCGGGTAGCTGCTGTTTAATTCCAGACGGTAATCGATGCCGGTAAAACCATGACTGCGTAGCACTTCTTCAACCACACTAATCACGCTTTGGTTTTGGTATATCGCATTATTGCGATTTAAAGCTAATCTGGCTAAACGGGGCGATAACACTATCTGATAATGTGCCTGCTCTTTACTGACCGATAACAAACTAAAACGGGTAATAACGCCATATATTTTGCGTAAGTCACTCTCAACAGGCAGGTCACTTAGGGAACGAATCGCTGTTGCCAGCACGTTTTTAACCGCAGGATTAAAGGAAAATGACGCTTTTTGGTTGAGTATATCATCGGGCGATAAGCCTTTATCAGGGCTGGTAAAGTCAATGGTGTAATGCCATGGCTGGTTGAGCTGTTCATCACCTTGTACGTGTAAAACAGAAATCGGCGAAATCAAATTATCAACCGTTAAGGTGTAGCGGTTGTGGCTGACCTCGCCCGTTAATTCATTCAGTAAACCTTCACCGACTTGATTGATAAGGGTTGTTATTTTGTTCGCCATGGGTTACTCCTGTATATTTCGCATTTGTCGGACTTTATGCCTGTTATTTAGACAGTCCAATATCATTTTGATAATAATGTTGTAAGTGAGTTTTGTGGATATGATTGGTGAGCTAGCAATAGCAAGAAAAGAGTTAGCGAATTGACAAGATGATGATTGTAAATTGAAATACCAATCATCATGAAAATGCCAGAAATTACCATAAATGGGTAATCGGTTATTTGATTGCACGTTGAAACAATCCGAAAACAGCTGCCTTATATCCATATCATTCCTAGAAATTATAGGTTTTGTTTTTAATTATTTTGAAATATAAATTTTGATAACTTTTTTTAAATATGTAAACTACATTGTTTTACCATTTAATGCAAGTTTTTTAGAATGATTTTCTAATTAAATTATAAAGATAGCACTGTTAAGTGTTTAAGATTAAGCTTGGTACTAACTACTATTTATGAGTTTAGAATAGTGTAAATTGAAGGCAGGTCGGTTATTAAAGCTTATAAAAGAAACCCCAAAAAATGACCATTCGCTAATGTGTTTATCCCTGTGTATACAGGGAACACTCATCACAGATAACCTCAAAATTCATCCAACCCGGTTTATCCCTGTGTATACAGGGAACACAATAATATTATCTAAGCACCAGTCAAATGTTTCGGTTTATCCCTGTGTATACAGGGAACACAATTTCCGCATCCGTTAACTTAGATGTTTGTTCGGTTTATCCCTGTGTATACAGGGAACACGTTAGCGGAAGATATGGAAGAAAAGGACACGCACAGTTTATCCCTGTGTATACAGGGAACACTGGGATAATTTTTCGGTCAGTATTGCTGATTTCGGTTTATCCCTGTGTATACAGGGAACACACGCATTAACCAAGGCGCAGATGAAGGGAAAACGGTTTATCCCTGTGTATACAGGGAACACATGAGCGCCTCGGAGTGAATAAACTCTAACTTCGGTTTATCCCTGTGTATACAGGGAACACAAAGCCGAAAAAGATAAAGATGACATCATTCGCGGTTTATCCCTGTGTATACAGGGAACACTCGCAATATCGAGCTATTGAGTACAGCATGAACGGTTTATCCCTGTGTATACAGGGAACACCACATAACTATTATAATTAGTGTTAATAAATACGGTTTATCCCTGTGTATACAGGGAACACGCGCATTAATAATGATTTTCATCGTATCGCTACCGGTTTATCCCTGTGTATACAGGGAACACGTTTTACGGGTTACTATTCGATGCAGCAGAAAGGGTTTATCCCTGTGTATACAGGGAACACATGCATAACCCTCGAAAATTCAGCGCCCCCATCGGTTTATCCCTGTGTATACAGGGAACACCCAAATAAAATGGTTAAGAGAAAACAAGTTTTGCGGTTTATCCCTGTGTATACAGGGAACACAACACCGGTAATATCGCTCGGCCGAGAGATTCCAGGTTTATCCCTGTGTATACAGGGAACACTCTAAACGTAGCTATTTGTTTTATTTAAACTTATAGCGACCATAAAATTCTACCAGATTTTTTTAATTTTTAAAGAACTTTAACTTATTGATTTTCAATAGGTAAAAAAGATACCAACCTGAGTCCATCGAGTTCTACCGGCACTCTTCTGTTAGTACCATAAGTTTGGAAGTCAAATCCAGATTCAGTATTGGTTGCCCAAGCAAGTACAACATTCCCTTCTTCAGCAAGCTCGATGATTTGTTGCCAAATCATCTCCCTTACCGGTCTGGAAATATCACCTATGTAAACACCAGCTCTGATTTCTAATAACCAAATAGCTAAGCGTCCTCTTAATCTAGGTGGGACATTTTCAGTCACCACAACACACATACTCATGATTAATGGCTCCTAAAGCCACTATCGGCAAGTGATTGAGGTTCTGGAATCGCAGGTGGTAGTACATCATCAGGAGGCGGTGGCGGTTCAATACCTCCAGCGGATAATACCTCTTCAATCAGTGGAATTAATGTCGTCAATGTTTTTTGACTTCTAAAAATATCGCGACAAGCAATGCGCACTTCACGATCAGGGTCAGCTCTATTTTTAGCTGCAATTTCAAACGCTTTGGGTACCACTGTATCAAATTTTATAATATCTGCGATATCATAAACAAACGAGAGCGGTTTTCCGCTATGCACAAAACCGATAGCTGGTGCATAACCAGCTGCCAAAACCGCTGCTTCGGTAATACCATAAAGACAAGAAGTAGCAGCACTGATACATTGATTGACCGTATCGCCTTTTTGCCAATCTTTGGGATCATATTTACGTCCATGCCACTTAACACGATACTTTTTGGCTAGTAATGCATAAGTTGCACGTACACGAGCGCCTTCAACACCTCGTAATTGTTCAATAGAACGTCGGCTAGGAGCCGGCTCACCAAATCGCAGTTCAAACATTTTTTTGACAACTTTTAGACGAAGTTCATCATCCAAAGCTAATTTTGCTTGATAAAGTAATTTGTCCGAACGGGCTCCCCCAGGTTGACCTGTCGAATACATTCTGACGCCAGCCTCACCTACCCAGACTAACAGTGTCCCCACAGTTGCGGCTAATCTAACCGCTGCATGTGATACTCGTGTACCGGGCTCAAGCATGATACAAGCAATAGAACCAACGGGAATGTGGGTTCTAACGCCTGTTTTATCTATTAATACAAAAGCACCATCTAAAACATCAATTTGTCCATATTGTAGAAAGATCATTGATGTTCTATTTTTTAAAGGAATAGGATTCAGTGGAACATACACCATATCAAATATCCTATTGACAGTGTTTGATTAAAAATAGTCCACAGCCAAATCCTTTGCTTTTACCGATACCTTGATAAAGTGTAGCTAAAAATAGTTTTGGATCAGTAACAGTTAAAACCCCTTCAAAATCAACACTACTATAACTAATCGGTTCAAGTTCTGACTTTTTATTAAGTAGATGTTGGTTGTAACTGATAACATTACAGCAGACTGCTGAATGATTATTTTGCTGTAATGAAAATCCACGCTTTTCACTTTGCTTAATCAACCAATCTATGGCCGCTTGATATTGCTGAGCTTTGATCTCATTCGATGATAATCCCTGTTGTTTAGCCTGATACTTAGCGTTCATCATCACATCACATCGTTTTCCTTGTTTCATGACAACGGGATTGGCACGTAATAAAAAACTTAACTTCATGCCTGTTGTTAATTGTGGTGCATAAGGTTTTGTATCAACTTTAAATAACCCATGATTGGCAAGCGGTGCAACTTCAGATAAAAGATAAAACAGAGGTTTTTTAGTCTTCTGATCTTTATGAAATAAAAAAGAACGTTTATTTTCATCAGGAAACAGTTGCCATAACCATTGATGCATAGCATATTCACCAGCAGACCACCATTTTTGTTGCATCACATAAGGAAGCCGCTCAAGTTTTAGCTCGACTTTCGAAAAATACATCTATTCGCTCCTTTTTAAGTGTCCTGTATATTGCTGACGATTGATAAATTGCCAACGCTTCCGATTAATGGGCTGATCTTGTCGAAGTTGTATTTTAATTACGTCAAAATGCGCTTCTTGATCAGGATGATCCCAATAATATTCGTTAGCATCACTATCAATTAAATCTTTAAGGATTGAATCACATTGGTGATATTGACGATAATGGTCATCAGCGAAGACAAAAGCATCACTAAGCTCACCTTCATAAATCACCGGCGCTAATGGCAATGACAATGGCGAGTTTTTCCTGCCCACATAAAGTGGAAAGACAGGCGTTAATAATGCCTGCTTTATCTGCTCTACAGAATAAGGGGCGCTTTTTGTTTCGGTAATAATAATTTGATAATAGACATCGTTGTAATATTCACGCTTGGTAAGTAGAGTTTCAAGATCTTGAGGATTACGACGTATTTCATCATAACGTGTGTAAAATACGTCTTTTTTATTCGCTTTTGGCATCTGAACAGTATGAAAATCACTAAACCAATGACTCTTATCAACAAAAGGGCGAACTGCAACATGATAATGCTGATTGAAAGCATCAATACACTCATCATTACGCCGAATACCTAATGCTGCCGCCAAAAAACCTAATACAGCCGAGCGGGAAGGAATAATATTGCTGTGGCGAACTTCGCCAACAGCCGGTTCACCCCACGATGTAAGCGGTGCATAAATCTGAAAAATAAGATGTTTTATCATCTTGACCGCTCCTTATTTTTGCGCAACAAAATTTAACGCAGTTGCAAGTGTCCCTTCTCCACTTTCAATATTGAGTTTGTAGCGATCATCCGCACATTGGCCATAAACTTGATCAAACTTATCCAATTGTTGCTCTAATCTTGTAATAGCATCATTCACCATATCTTGGCTGCGGATAGGATTGAAGTAAGCAACAGCAAGTGAACGTGGTTGCTGAGTACCTTTTTCAATCAATAAATAAGAGGTATAAGCACGTGATGCAAAGCTATTTTGCATACCTGATGGCGCTACTTTGGCAGCAGATTCAGTTAATGCTTTTAGCGTCTTTTCAACCAATGCTTCATCACCATTTAGGTTATCAAGGAGTAAATCACGACTAATACAGATATAAGTATAAAACAGTGCAGAGGCAAATCCACGTTCGCCCAGGTGGGCAGAACCCGCATCTTGTTCTTTATCGTTTAAATCATCAACAGCAGTGAAGAAATCATCTTCGATTGTGACTGAACTAACTCCTAGAGCATGAGAAACCTGACAGGCAGCATCCACATTAAATGCAGGACTATCCGCTAACATTCGACCAAACAGGGCTATATCAACACTGCTATTTTGTTTGCGTAATAGTTTAACTTCGTCATCTGTTGGAACCCTTTTTTCGCTAATTAATTGTTTAACTAGCGAGGCAATTGCGTGTTGCTCATCGTTACTGATATGGACTAACTGTTCAATATCGGTATTAGTCAGTGGATCTTTTGGTGCTTTTTCATTTTTAACTTTACCAAATTGCCCTGCAATTTTAATGGCACTTTCTTTGGCTATTTTTTCAGACACTCCTTGTTCAACCATCGGTTTATAAATCCAATCTCTTGCAAATCGACGCGAACGCACACCAATATGATCACTTAAAGATTGATAAAAACAATCTGATGTACGCCATGCTCTTTTTAAACTTTGAGAAGAAATCCGTAGACGATCGCTATTACCCATTACAGCAGTTTTAGGTCTTCCAAGGTCATCACGATTTAAATTAGATGGTGCATAAGCCGTTAGTAAATGTAATTGAATAAATGTACTCATATTAATTATTCCTTTGATGTTTTTTTAGTTGAGTTGTAATCCATTGCCCAACGAACAGAAAGACGTTTAAATGGATCAGTATTAGAAGGTAAATTTTGTTGACGTTCATGCCATTCTTGTACCCATAAAAAGATGCCATCAGCCAATGAAAAGAGATTGACACCATTTTTACCCCGTATTTTTATCGCTCGAATTAAACGACGACAAAACTCTTCGGGTGTTTCGCTGGCTAAAAGTTGTTGAAATCGTAAACGAGATAAAAAATTACGTTCACCGCCTCGAACTTTTTCACTTAATTGTGATGCAAAAGGGGCATTATCAGTATTGGAATCAGCAAATGGAGCGACCCAAGTAAAATAAACTAATGCCTGTTGATGAAACGGTTTATTACTAGATAATGTACTATCTTTATCAAATAGAGCATTCTTTAAAATATCATAACCTTCTTGTAAAATGATTTCTTGAAGAAACGTTGCACGACGCAGTTCTGCACGTAATTGTCGTCCATTGTAGGTACCACCATTAAATCCATATCGCCGTTCTTGCAACATCGAAAACCAATCATCAATAATTTTTTTGTGGTTTTCTTTAAGAATTATCGACTTTTTTATCAGACTTTCTGACATCTTTTTCTCCCTTATTCAAGCAAGATTATTTGCTATTTTTTATTTTCTTAAAATACGTAAGTTTATTAAAATCAGAAAGCAACTTTTCTCTGGCGCTGATTTGAATACAAACTTCTTGATTCGTTTTACTATCCTTTAAGTCTTTTAGCGACTGATTAGGATCGCTAAAAGCAGCTTTATCATAAACTTGGATAATGTAATGTATTAATGTTTTAGCCCACTGTGCTAACAATGGTTGCCGACCACTGGAATTATCTTTTTGTTTAATTAATTGTTTTACAAACTGATAAAATGGCAATTCTGTCTCTTTCCAAAAGGCAATATCAATTGAAGTTGACTGCTTATTGATTGCCGTCATCGCTTTACGCAAAATCGGTAATGAATCTTTACTGAGTGCTAAAGCTTGAGCGATTATCTCTTTTAAATCACTGTTTGGATCTGCCAAATCAGGATAGACAGGGAATGTGTGTTCATACCAACAACGTGCTTTCATATTGTCGAAATCGTAACCAAAACACCATAAATGATAGTGTTGTTTATCTTTAAAGTTTCGATCAAGATGAGTGGTAACCACTCTAGCCGAATGCGTATCATCATTGGCACTCACCATACCTAACCAATCTCGATATACTAAGCCGCCCGGTTGCCCTTTAATAGCAAGTTGTTCACCTGTCTTTTTATCTATTCGATAGGGTGTTAGTGGATGTAGCCAATGTTGATATTGAATGCCATAATTTTTGGTTTGATATTGGGTAATTAGTTGTGTTGAGAATTCACCACAAATGTCACATTGCCCTTGCTCAGTTTGGTGAAAATCTAACTCAATTCGCCGAGGCATTCCCCAAAAAGCTTGGCAGTAATTAGCTTGATCAGGAAATAGACTTAAATTTTTAGGTGGTTCACTAGTCTTTGTTGCGGCTAACCAAGGAAAGACTGATGCATCAAATTGCTGCGGTTTTTCTTCATCATCTAAAGGGATCACATTTAACCACAATTTTTTCCATAATGGAGTCGGTTTATTCAGTTCAGGCATGATTAAAGTCGTGATAGGCCCTCCACCACGCAAACTCACTCGATGTCCTTGACCACCCGACGGAGCATTAGTTTGCAAAGTGAATAGCGCCATAGCAGCACAGTGTGGGCATATTGCCTTGACGAAATCTCGTTTAATAAAGTGATCGGTATTTCGTTTTAATGCATTCTCGCCCGGGGCTTCAACCAATAAACCCGATATAGGAACTTTATTCCCATTTAACGGTGCAAAATCTTGCATAAAAGAAGGTTTTGTTGCGCCAAATTGCATAGCAGTTCTGACTTGTTCAAACGCTTCGGTTAGTTGTTGTAATGAAAAACCATTATTCCAATATTCTCGCCACTCTGAATTATCTTCGGGCGATAGTGTGGTTTGTAATAAACCAATCAAAAACTGGTAAGCCGCACCTTGAAAATCGGGTCTCAAATAAGCTAAATCTGAAATGGTTTCATCAACCAGTTGGCTGGGTTGAATTTTACTAAGGTGACCATCGAAATGAACAACCGGTATCCATTTTTCGTCTAATAAAGATAATGTAGACAAACTTTTACTCCTTAATTTCGTATAAAATCGATGTTACGATCTGATACCGATTATCGTTTTCAGATCGTAAAAAATCAACACATTAAAAATTTGATTTGTTGATTTCAAAACTGAATGTATAGCTGCGATTTTTATTTTTATCTGTTTTTTTTCTGAATCTAAAAACCAATGATATTTTTTTAAATTTAATACTATCCAGTAATTTAGAAAATTTATCTAATATAAATTCAATTAATTTCATTATATTTTCTCCTGAAATTAATGACTGATAATATTAGCAATACATGTATACTCAAGGAGCACTAATCCATTAGGGTTACATGAAACGCCAAACCTATTGGCTATCTTGTAACCAACTATGATTAATATACTACAATAAAAAATCATTGCAACAAAAAATCAAAAGCGGAAGATAAAAATGCAAATTTTTCTTAAATTACTATCTCAGTATCTTTTATGATATAATATCTAATGTTCCTTATATTAATAGGGTTAAACCAGCGGAAGATAAAAATTACAATCAGTTCCCCACTACCGTGGGGATTTTCATATTGAAAACAAATTAACCTTATTTAACCAAATAATTACATATTTTACGATAAATTAATATTAAAAATGTGATCCACTACAAATTTTTAAAAAATTTGCATTTAATAGCTTGTATTATTTATTAATTTAATCTTTTCTTGCATAGCTTTCTAATAATTAAAATCACGCACATTATGTGCAACCTTAGAACGGTAAAATCTTTAACATTACTTATATTAAACTGGCGACATCAAGTCGGTTTACCACTATAATTGCTTGTTAAAAGCTATTATAAAACTGATATAAAATGTAAAAGCTGGTAGATAAATCTAATGTTGAGAGAGTTATGAATCCTAAAAATAACACTAAATTTCCACTAAACAATCATCAAAATCCCCTAGACAATCCTCATCAGTTTGATAATGGGCAGGTAAAAACCAAGGTATCCTTGATATTATCGATCATTAGCAAAATAACGCCGTTTTCAATGTTATGGATCAGTTTTGTTTTAACTTATGGGGTTGTTTGTATGTACACGAATGCGGTTGGACAAGATGAGTTTTACCGCTTTATCTTCTTTTTACAAAAACCCGTTGTGGTTGCACTTAATTGTGTAGCACTCTTGTCGGCACTGTTACATAGCATAATTTGGTTTATCAAAGTCCCTAAAGCATTATCATTAACGACTGATAATAAGCAAACTCAAGCTTGGTTACTTATCGCTTGTTTATGGATAATCACAATTGCCGTATCAGTGTTATTAATTAAATTGATATTAAGATGAGTGGTGTTTAAATCATGAAAATTCAAGAATCAGAAACTAAACGTTCGAATAATACTGTTATCAAAGGATTATATGCCTTAGGCGGTACGTGGGCAGCTGTTTTTGTTCCGGTTGTGATGATTATCATTGGATTGATTATTCCTTTTGGCGATGCTCAAACTCGTTCCTATATTTTAAAATTAGTTAGTAGCGAACCGGGTAAAATCTTTTTGCTGTTGATGATATGCTTACCCATTTGGTGCGCATTACAACAAATTTTAACTATTTTGCACCAGTTTAATATTCATCCTAAACGTGAAAAACTGTTAACTTTTGGTTTGGCGCTGGCATGGACGATTCACGCTCTTTTTATTTTGTTTGTCAGAACATAATAATTGAAATTGCAATTAGCGTTATTAGATGATAACGCTAATGGTTTCAAGATTAATAATAAGTGATTTGTCTAACGATGTTCACTTGCTTATCTGGTTGAAGTTTATTTACTCTATTTGCCGAAAGCCAATCTTTTTTATCATTGACGGTGAGTAATTGAGTTAAATAGTTAGCTGACTCCTTACCGTCTGTAAAATTAGTAGATTGAATTGACGTTAAGCGATTATTTTCATATTGATAAGAAAAATCACTTTCATTGCTTAAACCATTACTAAATTGAGTCACGACTTTTGCGAGTTTTTGATCTTGATATTCATACGTAAATAATGAAACACCATTCAAATCATTACCGGTATAGTTACCCTGCTCATCCGTTTCTTTAAGTTGCCAGTGCACATTTTTATTAACCAAACAATGATTGGTATCATATTGATAACTATCATTTTGAATAAAAATAAAATCAACCGCTTTTTTAACTTGATGAGACTGAATAATTTTACCGTCTTTATCAGTCGTAAACTGAGTTATACTGTTAGTTTTATCTTCAAAATCTTCGATAATATTTTCCCAACCAGTATTTATTTTTTGGAGATGTTCTGAATATAATCGTTTATTTTGAGCAGAATACAGCTCATAATGACTTAACGTAATTAGTCCGTTTGGTTCATATTCTAATGAATGATTGGCATTCGTTTCATTCTCCTGCATACCTATTTTTTGGGTCGTTGTCGTTCTGATTTCTTGCTTTATTCCCGTTGCTGGTGTATCAAGATAATCATAAAGTTGGAAGATATAATTATTGGCTTCAACTTGATTTTGAGTAATATCATCACGACAATTCAGTGCTATGACATTAGTTGAAAACAATATGGATAATGGTGCGATAAAAAAAGGTAGTCTTCGTTTTTGCATAATTTATTGATAAAGTTAATTTAAGATAATTTTTAAAAATGCGTGTTAATGCGTTAATTTTTATCATTACTCTTTTCGCATCAACAACGCGTCTGCCCAATTGACTTGATTTTTTAGTTTTTTATTTTCTTTTTCTTCTTGCTCATTGATTTTATCTGAATAAATCAGTGTTTTATTTTTTGCTTTTAGCTTCATCGGTTTATCGAAAAAAGATAACAAGGTTTTTGTATATTCATTTTCAGGTTCAGAAAAGACTTTTTCACACAATCCTTGTTCGACAATTTTTCCTTCTTTCATAACAACAACATGATGACACATAGTATAAATTACGCTTAAATCATGGCTGATAAAAAGATAACTCAGTTGATACTTTTGTTGCAATGATTTAAGTAAATGGATAATTTGTTGCTGAATTGTATGATCTAAAGATGAGGTTGGCTCATCTAAGATGAGTAATTCTGGCCGTAAAATCAATGCTCTGGCAATAGCAATGCGCTGACGTTGCCCTCCTGAAAACTCTGTTGGATAGCGAAAACGCATTCTTGGGTCAAGACCAACTTCAAGCATGATATCAATCACAGCTTGTTCTCGTTCAGATTTACTTAGTTTTTTATGGGTTAACAATCCTTCACTAATAATCTGCTCAACATTAAAACGAGGATTTAGCGATGAAAAAGGATCTTGAAACACCACTTGAATACGATTACGGAACGGGAGTAATTTTTTAGCGGTTAAATGATCAATATGGTGACCATCAAATAAAATATCGCCGTCAGATTTTATTAACCGAAGTATCGCCATTGCCGTTGTGCTTTTACCTGAGCCTGATTCACCAACCAGCCCCACGGTTTCACCTTGATGAATGACAAAACCGACATTATCAACAATTTTTTTCTTTTTACTGCTAAATAAGCGTTTTTGGGTTGTCACCTCAACATTTAAATGATTAACACTAAGCAGTATTCCCGGTGTTTCAGGTAGAACGATAGGTTCACCACTTGGTTCAGAGTTTAATAATGTTTGAGTATATGGATGTTGCGGACGTAAAAAGATACGTTGTTTATTATTATACTCAACGATTTGACCTTGTTGCATTACCGCCACTTTATCCGCTAATTTTTTTACAATACTTAGATTATGCGAAATAAACAGCATACTCATATTCAGTTCTGTTTTTAATTCTTTTAGTAACTGAATAATTTGCGCCTGTACAGAAACGTCTAAAGCCGTAGTTGGCTCGTCAGCAATTAATAGTTTAGGATGTGTTAATATTGCCATAGCAATCATAACTCGTTGCCTTTCTCCTCCTGATAATTGATGAGGATAAGCTGACAATTTATTTTTAGGTTCTTTGATTCCAACCCGATCAAGATATTGCAATATTTCGCTTCTTGCCTCGTTACGTCGCATGCCTCGATGCAATGACAAAACTTCATAAAGCTGCTTTTCAACAGTATGCAATGGATTAAGAGATACCATTGGTTCTTGAAAGATCATACTGATTTGATTACCTCGTACTTTACGAAGTGATTTTTCGCTGGCATGCAATAATGAGTTTCCTTCAAACAAAATGTCCCCAGTTGGGTAAATCACTTGTTCGTTACGCAATAAGCGTAGAATTGACAGTGCTGTCACACTTTTACCCGATCCTGATTCCCCAACTAATGCAAGTGTCTCTTGTTCATGAATATCAAAACTGATATGACTGACCACTTGCGAAGTGAGATGAGCTTGTCTTTTGAATGCAATACTTAAATCTTGTACAGATAATAAAGGTAAACTCATCGATACACTCCTTTGCTTGGATCAAATGCATCCCTTACGGCTTCACCAATAAAAATCAGAAGGGAAAGCAACGTTGCAATAATTAGAAAAGCGCTAATACCAAGCCATGGTGCTTGCAAATTATTTTTGCCTTGTAGTAATAAACGGCCTAACGATGGTGAATCAATCGGTAAACCAAAGCCTAAAAAATCAAGCGATGTTAATGTGGTAATTGAGCCACAAAGAATAAACGGTAAATAGGTTAAAGTTGCCACCATGGCATTAGGTAAAATATGACGAAACATAATTTTATAATTTCTAACGCCCATTGCTTTTGCTGCACGGATATAATCAAAATTACGTGTACGTAAAAATTCTGTTCTTACTATGCCAGCTAATGCCATCCAACCGAACAAAACAGTAATACCTAGTAACCACCAAAAATTAAGCGGTAAAATGCTTGCAAGAAGAATAATGACAAATAGGACAGGTAATCCGCTCCAAATTTCGATGAAACGTTGCCCTATCATATCGACTTTACCACCATAATACCCTTGTATAGCTCCAATGATGATGCCGATAATCGTGGTAAAAAGTGTTAAAAGAATAGCAAAAAACATCGATATTCGAAAACCATATAAAATATTGGCTAGAACATCAAAACCTGCATCTGTTGTCCCTAGCCAATGCAATGCAGAAGGTGGCGTCGGAAAGGTACTGTTAGTATCGTAAATTAATGTATTATAGGTATAACGAAAAGGTGGCCATAACATCCAACCGTTTTGTTCTATTTTTTTTTGTATTTGAGGATCTAAATAGTTAGTTTGCGTTTCAAACTGTCCACCAAATTCAGTTTCAGGATAAAAATGAAAAATAGGTGAATAATAGTTATTCTGGTATTTAATAAAAATTGGTCTGTCATTAACGATAAAATCTGAAAATAAACTAATAACAAAAAAAATCAAAAATAGCCAAAGCGAATAATAACCACGACGATTATGTTTAAATCGTTGCCAACGTTGTTGATTGATAGAGTAGTGAGTGGTCATTAATTACGAGCCTCAAAGTCAATACGTGGATCAATCACCATGTAAGATAAATCACATAACAATTTAGTGATGAGTCCAATTAAGGTAAATATATAAAGTGAACCAAAAATTACCGGATAATCACGTTGTATAATCGCTTCGTAGCCTAATAATCCTAGACCATTAAGCGAAAAGATAATCTCTATTAACAACGAACCGGTAAATAAAATGCCAACAAATGCAGCAGGAAAGCCTGAAACAATCAGTAAAGTCGCATTACGAAAAACATGCTTATATAAAATCTGTCTCTCGCTTAAGCCTTTAGCACGCGCAGTAATAACATACTGTTTTCGAATTTCATCTAAAAATAGATTTTTAGTTAACATCGTTAACGAAGCAAAACCGCTAATCACCATAGCAATGGTTGGTAAGCAGATATGCCAAGCATAATCCTTTACTTTTCCCCAAAAATCGAGTTGGTCAAAATTATTTGAGATCAATCCTCGAAGCGGAAAAATATCCCAATAACTGCCACCGGCGAACAATACAATTAATAAAACAGCTAGTAAAAAAGCAGGTATTGCATAACCAATGATAATTAACATACTTGACCAAAAATCGAATGCAGAACCATCTTTAACCGCTTTACGAATACCTAAAGGGATAGAAATCATATAAACGATTAACGTACTCCAAAGCCCTAAAGAAATCGAAACAGGCAAGCTTTTAGCAATCAATCCTAAAACCGATTCACTTTTAAAAAAACTATTACCAAAGTCAAAGGAAAGATAATTTTTGAGCGTATCAATGTAACGTTCAAAAAGGGGTTTATCAAAGCCAAATTGTTTTTCAATCATCGCCACAACTTGGGGATCAAGTCCTCGAGCACCTCGATAATTTGACTCATTTTTTTGATGCAGCGAAGATGATGCAGTGTTTTCACCACCGGGTAACAAACTTTGTCCACCATTGGCATCATTTTCTATCATAGCTAAGGCTTGATCAACTGGGCCACCTGGAGCTACTTGTACAATAAAAAAATTGATCGTTAAAATAACAAACAGTGTTGGAATAATGAATATCAATCGACGAATTAGATAATTGAGCATATCAATGTTCCTTATTCTTAGATAAATTAGCTGCTTTATCAGCATCATACCACCAACTATCCACGCCTATTGCATAAGTGGGTTGGATGTCTGGTTGCCCAAATTTATTCCAGTAAGCATAAAATGTTTGGCTATTATACCACATGGGGATCATGGGGTATTCTTGAGTAAGAATACGATCAAGCGCTCGTCCTAGTGGAATTAGTGCTTCTTGATTATCGACATTCTTGGTGATTTCGGCGATGATACCGTCAATGGCTTGATTATGTAAACCTGAACCATTCCATGACGAATTAAGATATTCACTCCCCCAAAGAATCATCAGATCTGACGTTGGATAATTCACTGCCCCATAATTACGAGCCATCATATCATAATCACGTTCACGCATACGGCGTAAGTGTTGAGCCGAATCTAACAACGTAATTTTCATATTAATACCTAATTTTGCTAAGCTTTGCTGAAATGGAATAGCATATTTAATATCTTCACCAAGGTAAGCAATAAGTTCAAATTCAAAAGGTTGCTTAGTTTTTGCATTGACAAGCACGCCATTTTCAATTTTCCAGCCAGCTTGATTGAGTAATTGGGCGGCTTTTAATAAATTTTCACGATTAAAACCCTGACCATCACTTTTAGGCAATGAATAAGCATCACCAAAAGCACGTTCAGGGATAATATCTTTATAGATATTCAGCCATTTTAGCTCCTGTTCGGTAGGGGTTCCTTTTGCAGCATAAATTGTATTTTCAAAAAAACTGGTCGGTCTTTTATAACTGTTATAGTAATAAGCACGATTTAACCATTCAAAATCGAATGCTAACGTAATCGCTTCACGAACTTTAATATCTTTAAACAGATCTTTTTGTAAATTAAAGGCTAACCATCTTGTATCGGTGGCAGTTTTTATCGGCTTTTCCTGCTTGATGATATCGTTTGTGTCAAAATAATGACCTTGATATTGCGTAAACCAATTTTTAGGTTGGGACTCACCCCGAAAATCATATTCACCGGCCTTAAAGGCTTCTAATGCAATACTGCTATCCATATAATATTCTATGCGTTTTTCATCAAAATTATCTAAACCTCGATTAACGGGTAAATCTTTCGCCCAATAATGAGGATTACGGCGATAAATCACGTATTGCCCCATTTTATAATCACTAATAAAATAAGGCCCACTCCCAACCGGTGGGGTCGTTAAGGGTTCTGAAAAATTATGATGTTGCCAAAAATGTTTTGGAATAACGCGCATATTGCCGACAAATGAAAGTAATTTTTCACGATCGGATTTTGGCAATTCAATACGAACTCGATAAGTATCTAAGGCTTTAACCGTCACGCCTTGATTATAGACTTTATATTGAGGCACACCTTCAGTCATAAATTTATTAAAGGTGAATTCCACATCTTCAGCAGTTATTGGCTGATCATCTTGAAAACGTGCATTAGGATTAATTAAAACTTCAGCCCAGCGGTAACTATCAGAATAAGTAATCGACGTTGCTATCAAAGGATAAAAGCTGGTGATATCATCTGCGGTATTCGTAAAAAGGGTATCATATAGTGCACCTGAATTTTTTTCCGGCGCACCACGACTGGCATAGCGATTGAAATTATCAAACGAACCAATCTCAGCTAGTTTAATAATTCCACCTTTCGGCGCATTTGGATTCACATATTCTAAATGTTCAAAATTGTCAGGATATTTAGGTTCGCCTAATAACGAAAAAATAGTTTTATGATAAATCTGTTCGCTCGTTTGAATGACGTTACGCACTGCCATTTGCTGACGACTATCCGAAGACTGCTCAATAGCTTGTGACGCTTGTTGCGTTGTTTTGTCTTCTGTTTGATTGGCATTAACAGATTGAGGAATAATGACAAATCCACTCATACAACAAGCAATGAGTACTGATTTTATTTTGGGTTTGATTTGACGAATCATCCTAATTTAATTCCTGTTTTAATCAATTTTAAATTTATTTGTTAGCGCAAAATTTTATTGTCATCGATAATGACTAAAATTATTTACCCTCATTAGTTAAAATATTCTATTTTGCCAAACTTCAATTAAGTGAGCAAAATCTAAATATTAGCACTAAATTCACCCAGTACAACCACCATTATAATCTGACTAATTAATTAATCATCAAAAAAGTTTAACATTTACTTTATGTTTCAGTATAAAAGATTTTGTTTCATTTTTATACTAAACAGTATTATATTAACAAACTAAATTTTTCGAAATTTAATGAAAATTATTAAGTTAAATAAGCATAAATAATAAAACGGACAAAACAGTAGCAAAACAATCAAGGAATACATTTAGTGACTCAGCCATTTTATCAATATTGGGGCAAATGCCATCAAAGTTCAGACAACAGTAGTTATCACTTACTTGCTTATCATAATTTAGATGTCGCCGCGTGTGGTTATCAAATAGTTAAACAAAATTTATTTAATTCATCACAATTATTTGAACAAATTGGCTTTTCTGCAAAAGATGTCGATCAAGCAGCGCTTTGGTTTGCTTATTTTTTGGCTTGGCATGATATTGGTAAATTTGCGAATGGATTCCAAGCATTATTTAAACACAATCATCCACAGCTTGTCAGCGTCGATCCATCTAAAAGCTATTATTCCAGACATGATTCGCTTGGTTTTTGGTTATGGAATAAATCACTTAAACACCAACCAAATGTTAAGCTTGAACAACATAGTGAAGATATTGATGATTTATTTGACACATGGCTGTTTATTATGACGGGACATCATGGCAAGCCACCAGAACGAGGTGCAGATGGCAATTTATCATTTAATGAACAAGATAAACAAGCGGCTTTAGACTATATTATCGCTCTGAATCAATTGTTTATTGTCGATAACAATTTAGCACACTATCCTTGTCATTTTTTTGATAAAAATTATCATAAAAAATTAAAACAAATAAGTTGGTTAATTGCGGGTTTAACCGTAATTAGTGATTGGCTTGGTTCAAATGAACAATTTTTTCCGTTTTGTTCACAGCCCATGCCACTTGATGAATATTGGCACAATCATGCGATGTTGAAAGCAGAAAAAGCCATTGCCACTTTACCAACAGCCTCACCAATCACTCCTTTTAGTGATATTAAAAATTTGTTTCCTTTCATTGAAAAACCAACACCACTACAGCAACAAGCGTTAACCTGTCAACTTTCTGATAATGGCGCCGAGCTTTTTATTATGGAGGATGTGACTGGTGCAGGAAAAACGGAAGCGTCAATGATTTTAGCACATCGGCTTATGACAGCTAAAAAAGCACAGGGTATCTATATTGGCTTACCAACGCAAGCAACAGCTAATGCTATTTATCAGCGTACCGCTCAAGTCTACGAACAATTATATCAAGCTGATAGCCATCCTTCGCTGGTACTGGCTCATGGGTCTAGCTATATGAATCCGCATTTTACTCAAACAATTTTAAATCACGATGAAATTAGCCAGCAAAAATACCCTAAAGGTGAACAATCGGTGAGTGGAGAATGTAATGAATGGTTTGTTGATACTCGAAAAAAATCGTTATTAGCTGAAGTTGGGGTTGGCACGTTAGATCAAGCGTTAATGGCAATTATGCCTTTCAAACATCAATCGTTACGTTTATTAGGATTACGCCATAAATTACTGATATTAGACGAAGTTCATGCTTATGACAGTTACATGGTAAAACTACTCGAAAACCTATTACATTACCATGCGTTACAAGGTGGCAGTGCTATTATTTTGACAGCAACATTACCTTTATTTCTGCGTCAAAAACTACTCGATGCCTTTTATAAAGGCTTAACTGGCAACAAACAAGTTTTAGAATTAGAACAGTCATTACCTTTTCCACTTATGACACAGCTTAATCATAACGGCTTAGTTAAACAAGCGATTGAAACCCGACAAGAAGTTAAACGCCAAGTAAATATCGAATGGATTAACCATATTGAAGCAGGTATAGACAAAATCAGCAAAGCTATGCAACAAGGTAAAATTATTTGTTGGATCAAAAACAGTGTACAAGATGCAATTAGTCTATATCAACAAATTCAACTCAATTTACAACTGGATCATACACAAATCCTACTTTTTCATAGCCGTTTTGCGTATTGTGACCGTTTGGAAATTGAAGAAAAAACATTACAATGGGCTGGAAAAACATCGAATCATCAAATTCGTGCAGGAAAAGTCATTATAGCAACACAAGTGATTGAACAATCCTTGGATCTTGATTTTGATGAAATGATCAGCGATATTGCCCCGATAGATTTATTAATACAACGAGCTGGACGTTTACAACGCCATATTCGCGACAAACAGGGTAATATCAAGCCATATGATGCAAAAAATCAATCGTTTGATGAACGCCATCCCCCTACCCTAACCGTGCTTGCCCCAGATTGGCAAGCTGAACCTAACGCGAATTGGCTTGACGAACCAGCCTTTCGAAATACCAGTTATGTTTACGCTAATCCGGCTCATTTATGGTATACCCAAAAGACACTATCCGAGCAAGGTTGCATTAAAATGCCGGATGATGCAAGGCAATTAATTGAATCCGTTTATGAACAAGATCTTGAACCACCAGCAGGATTACAAAAAGGTTATCATGGTGCTCAAGGGGCTAATTTAAGTAAATCGTCTATCGCCAATCAAAACGTATTAAATTTGAATGAAGGTTATAAGCGTGATTCAAAAATGGGATGGGATAACGAAGTCGAAGTGGCGACTCGTTTATCAGAAGATAGCGTTGATATCTATTTAGCTTATCAACAAAATGAAAAAATTATTCCTTACTCTAGTCATAGTGAATACGCTTGGGAGCAAAGTCGAATCTCGCTAAGACGTGCCAAATGGGAAAAAATCAAAAATCAGATCCCTCAACTTGATCAAACGAGTTTAGAAAAACTCAGACAACAAATACATAGACCAACAGCGATAATTGTTTTACTCAATGAAAAATCAGACTTTTATTCTAAAAAATTGGGGTTTATCTAGGATAAGTTTTTATTCGATTACGGTACTTATTCATTATTTACGTATTTTTTGATAATTATCTGTTTACTGATCAAAATAGGTAAAAAGGAAGTATGTATTAATTGTTTAATTTCTTTTAGCGATAGGATTCGTAGGAGATTTTAGGATTATGGTTTTAAAATTTATTTTATGTAAACCTTTTCATAATAGCTTTTAAACTACCCATTGCTGGTCATGAGTGTTTTTATGTATATAAGAAGCAACTAAAATCAGTTACGATATTGTTTGATGCAATAGATGATATTTTGTGTGTAAAAAAGATTGTGAGTTGAATATTTGATACCATTAATCATAAATTTCACTGTTATTTTAACCAACAAAGTTAATCCTTAGTGTTAAGGATTAACTTTTTAGTTTTCGTTAACAGTCATTATCAACTATTGGTTGTTCAAATTGATAGTTTGCTGTTTATATTTTCATGTCAGAAATCAGTTCTGAATTAGCTTAATTTTCATCTTTCCAACATTTTTTGGTAATTGGGTAATGTTTAAAATAACCATAACCAAAATTTATTTTTTCCATATGACCTTTATTTCCTTGACTTTTCCATGCATCATATTCTTTTTTCGGATTTTTCCCTCTAATTATTATCGCACTGTAACCTCGTCGCCAATCTTTGTTTGAATAATAGGTTCCATCACAATGATAGGTAGGTAGTTTGATATCAGAATAGGCATGGTTGGCTAATGCTTCACAGTAATCTGGTAATTTTGCAATGGTTCTTATACTATCCCCTTTTTTATCTTGCAAGTTGTTTAATTCGTCAGCTGTACAATCTGTTTTTTGGTTTGGAATAATATCGTTGACTAGGTTATTTAAATTTTGGTCATCATTATCAACCGGACACATTGCTAAAAAAGATTTTCTTGCTGTTAGCGTTTTTGTCCAATTGAAAATCCCTCTGGTAATTACTTTTATTGAGAAGAATTTTTTAAGATAAGATGTACATTCACTCGGCCTTGTTACTGAAGATAAACATAAAATAACACCACAAGCTAGTGCTTGGTCATTAGAAAGATCTTTTTGGTTTATATTAAATCGATTTTTTTTGTCATTAGTAAAATGAGTCAGGTTATCTGATATTCCCACGTTTTCGCGATAGTCTATATCGTTTGTGTTAGCAGGACTTGAACTTGTAACTATTTTTGATTCTTTAGTTTCGGCAAGCCTATCGATTATACTTCTGTCATCTTCTTTTAAAGATGGGTTGTTTTTTTCAATGAGTTGTATTTTCTCTTTTAGATCGCTAGCTTTGAGCTGCTCTGTTGGTGATATATGTTCTTTTGACATAATTGTTTTATATTCAAACCGGTATCTATCTAAGTCTTCTTTTTCATCAGCAAAACTGTTTAATGAAAAAAAAGCAGTCAATATGATAATTGTTTTAAAATAGTTTATTTTTTTCATAATATTACCTGCTTTTATAGTAATTGAATGTTATCAATTTCGTTTTTTGATATACATTTGTGTTTCATTGTTTTAATCATTGAATAACATCTTTTAATACACTTATCATTCGTTATTTTTAGATGTTATCGCTGGTTTTATTTAGTTTTATTATTTTATTGTTTTCCTATTCCCATGTTATTTTTTAATAACATATGTTTTACATTTTATTTTGATTTTACAATCTTATCCCCCTGTTTTCCTGAAAATATAAATGTGACAAATTCATTTTTATCAACCATTTCTTCTGTTACAAATTGGCATTTAATCCCTATTTTTCTAAAATAATTTTCATAAAGATAAATATTTTTTTTGTTGCCAATTATTTTTATTGAATCGGCATGAGTTGCTAAAAAAATGACAGTTATTTTGTCTGACTCTTTAATTGGCTCGCCTACTACAGTATAAATCACTGATTTATCTTTAAAGTCCTTTATAATTTGTTCATTAGGTGATAGTCGACTTGTCGGATATCGAAATAGTTGATCTTGATATACAGATTTATAGTTGTCACTATTCAATTTAGGTGGTTTAGGTGGATTTGAACAACCTGTTAGGTATCCTATTAATATAATTAATAACCCTTTAATTAAATAACTTTTCATAATCGACATCCTTAAAATAGACTTCTGTAATTTTTCTTGAACCAGAAAAAGCTGACATTTGAATGACTACATCAATTGATAACCCTATCATTTTGGCAACAGTTTTATCACTTAATCCCACGGCTTTAGGATTTTCCATTACATTAGTCACCATTTTTTGAAAAGTCATTTCAACTGTAGGTGAATGATAAGAACATAGTGTTCCATTGTGGCCACTACCAATTACTTTGATGAGATCTAAGGCGACTTGATCTCGTATTTCAGCCAGTAGAATTCTGGTCGGTTTTAATCGTAAACATGCTTTTAGTAATTTTGATGGCGTTACCGGATCTTCTTCTTTGTATTGGCTATCATAGAAAAGTTGGGCATAGTTACCGTGATTAAAAAAGGCTAACTCTTCTGTATCTTCGATAGATATTAACCGTGCATTTAATGGTATAAACTCCATTAAGCTTTTCATGAAGGTCGTTTTTCCCGATCCTGTTTCACCACAAAAAATGATGTTTTTACCTACAGCTACGGCTTTTTTTATAAAATCGACGAAATTTCTGCTAAGATAAAGTTCTTTTAACTCTTCATCATCTCTACTTTTATCACCAAATGCTTTGATATCATTAAATAAACCTTGTTCAACATACTTTTGATACGGTACATTGGTTTTATGATTTTTTCGGATATCTACAATTAAGTTTTTAGATGCGGGTGCATAAACTAATTGTATTCTTTCACCACTGATTAATGTCCCACTTAAAAAGGGGTTAGTTTCACCTAATTTTGTATTATTGTAATTTGCCGCGGTCGTCGCAAAAGATTGTAAAAGTGAACCTGGTTTTTTTATATCGTTTTCAATCGATTCTTTTTTTATCCATTCATCGTCAGTTGTTTCAACCCACAATGCACCATCAGGATTGACACAAATTTCTTTTATTTTCGGATCTGATAGGTATTTTCCAAATAAAACTTCTGTATTTTCCCAAAAAATAGTATTCATCATTTTCTGTACTCTAATTTATAAACATCACTAAAATCAATATCTTGGTTAGTGTAAATACCAACACTATCACCATGATTACGATATATTGTTGGTGGAATATCAACATTTTTCTCAATTATCGATTTAGCAACATCCGTTCCACCTTGAGTGGTATTATTTAAATCAGTAAAAGTGTGTTCTTTTTGTAATCGTGATGCAGCAGCACTTGACAGATCACTCATCAAAGAAACTAACACAGCATTACCAAAACGAGTCCAAAAATGATTATCAACCCAACCACTAATACCTTGGCCACCTAATACATCACTCGCCCCTGAATCAATTCTTATTATTAAATTATTGGGTGTTCTGATCTCTTCCCATAAAACAAACACTCTATCGTCACCTTGATTAACACTGGCTCGTCTGAAGGCTCCATTAACTATTGAACCTTTTTCTATGAGTAAGGTCGTGCCATTTGCCGAATAAACATCATCACTGATAATGCATCCAACATCACCACTAATTTGGCTAATCAATGCTGTCCTTAATGAGCATTTAATAAATGTTCCCCTGTAAATTGATAAATTAGGGTTAAGTTTTAATACTTCCGCCTTAACAATCTTGGTACCTTGTTTGTTTTTTTCGTTATCGACAGAACTTTGTTGTTGAGGTATTGGTTGAACTATTGGTTGAGTTTCTTGTTGTTTTACATCTTTATCATCACCTTTAGCTAATCCAAAACGCCCTTTTATAATTACGGGTTTTGACTCTACTTCAACTTCATTTGGGATTGGATTTTCTGGATCAACACCATTTTCTGGATCATTCGGGGGTAAAAGATTATCAGGATTTCTAGTATTTCTTGTAATATTAAATGATCTATTATCAACAGTAACAACTTCGGGTTCTGCTTCATGTCTATCTGCTGTTAATGATGTTTTGAGCGATAAGATTCCCTTTGCTAACATAAATAACACAATAGCGATAACAATCATCAACATGAAAATTGTTTTAAATGATATTCCTTTTGATTTTTTCTCATTTTTCAATTCATCAGCGATATTCGATTTCAAATTTTCTTCATTTGACTCCATATTATTTTGATTGACACTCATTTTCTATCCTTACTGGTTGATCACTCTGATTACATTATCGCTTATTGTTGTTTTATATTCTGGTTTATAGGTTCCGTAAGACTGATTAAAAATCCCAACAACCTTGTTACCATTTCTTAAAATTAATTTTTCTGCCACTTTATGAACCACTAACGTTCGGTAATTATTTAATACATCGGCTCGCATATTGTAGGTGAGCATTTCTTCTGATTTATTTTTATTCACCAAAAATACACTTGGGATCTCTTTTTCATTGGAAAACCCTAAAAAGGTTAGTATGCCATCATCATAAACAAAATCCGGTACAATACTTTCACTTCCTTTATTAACAGATTTGTAATAATTCCAGTTCACAGGTGTACTTAACTTGCCTAATGATTTTGTTATAAGTTGTTTGTTTTTCTCTTCTTGATATATTTTTGCTTTTCTTATATTTTCATTTTTTATGGCTAAGGCTCTATCCTTCGGATAATTAAAGCGTACAATAAAAGAGTTATTATCTTGTTTTTCATCTATCATTAATTGGAATGAGTATTCCCTTTTATCGGTAATCACAATTAAATTGGTATTCCAATCTGGTGATGATGGTTTATAAAATGTCCCTTCCCCATTGTCGATAGGTTTGGGCATTATGATTAAATAATTATTTTGTATTTTATGTTGCCAACCCTCTTCAAAACCGGTGGTTACATATTGTATGTATTCATTATCTGAAAATTTTATGGTTGTGGTGTAACCATCTACCGCAATGATTTTAGTTACATCATCATTATTATAGTCAAGCTCTCGAACACGATAATCAAAATTAGATTTTGGGGGATCGGTTTCGGAATATGCATTAAACGTGATTAATACTATTAAAAATGTAATCAGCTTTTTCATTAAAATTACCTATTTTCTGTATCGACGGTGTAAGATAATATTTGAAATCCTAACGGATTGGACGTTCTATGATTTAACGCTAGTGATAAATTTGGTTTATAGTCATATGCTATGGTAGCAAAAATTCTTTTGCTCACTCTTTCATTGTTAGCAAGGTTTACCCTTGTCAATTCTGCCCGTGCAATTGCAGTCTTCGTGTTAGTCTCTCCTTCACTTACCCCCAAATTTATAGACAAAATTTTTACTTCGATAGCATAACCATCCCCATACAATTTGTAGGGTGCATTATCTGCGTTAAATAAGCCGATGTACTGCCGATTAACATTTGCTGATCCATATAATTGCACTCTTTCATAATCTTGTTGAAGAGTTTCATAAACATATTTTTCACGTAATTCAATATAATGAGCTATCCAAAATCGATCGAGTGCTTCATCCGGCGTAAAGGATTGATCCGTTAAGGATGGAATAATATCAGTATAGCCTGTATTGCTATCGACTCGAATAACATAGGGTTGAGTCTCTTTCAATGGTAATAAAAATGCAAATGACCCCGTTAACACTAGCGAATATAAGATAAAAATACTTGCTACTATCCATGCTAATTTTTTGGATTTTTCCTGATTCTGGATAATATTTTTTTCGAAAGTTAGACTTTCTTTTGTAAGTTCATCTATAACATGTATACTTTTTTTGTCTGACATTTACTTCGCCTTTATATTTTCTATTAGTTGATAAGTAATAATGTCACTATTTACTGCTTGTAATTGGTTATTTTCAAGAGGAACAGTATTTTTTCTTTTAACACAGCCTACCACTAACGTTAAAAATAATAGAGAAATTATAATTATTTTCATTTTTTTTCCATGTTTAATTATTTTTTGAATCATAATGCTGCTACCTTAGATGCGACATTGGCTGTAGTTTTAACTGTGTTAACAGCTCCATCCCATGCATTCAGAATTGAACCACATGTAAACCCTGTAAATGCTTGAGCTAACTTTTTTACTTCTGACATAACATAATAAAAGAAAATGGCAAAGAATAAACATGCAGCACAAATTACTCGGTATGATTGGGGATACTTACCTATGGAATCGCAAAGTGTTTTTAAAAATCCTGACATTAATGACATCATCAATCCAGATAATACCATTGTAATTATAGCCCCGACTACTGCAGACAGCCATCCTTCAAACACTTTTTTGGTATTTTCAAATGATAACGACAAAATTGCCAGTGGTGTAAAGAGCAAAGCAAACGCCAAAATAATTTCAGATGTTAATAATGCAAAAAGACAACTTCCTGCCATAATGAAGAAACATGCCCAGAAACTTACTGCAATAAAAGGACGTTCAAACATAAATGCTTTTTTAATGATCGGTTCTATGGCATTATTAAACTTATCTGTTTGACTATCTAGTTGTGCAATTGCTCCTCCCTTTTCTACTAAAACACCTTTAACTTCTTTTATTATGTCTAGAACTGTTTTTATCCACCCATCAGCATCAAAAGCAATACTCGTTACAATAGAGATTATTAATATTTTATGAATGTGTTCTCCAAGCCTGAAAGGCCTACTCCCCAGCGCAATTTCAATACTTTTATAGGTTACCCATAACAACATGATACTTCCGAATATTTCACTGATTGCACTCACCAATTCCGTAATTTTGGGGGCGGTAACTGCTGCAAGCGACTTATCAACAAACTTCTGAAGTGTAGTAAATACTCCTGCCATTTTTAATTTTCTCCAACCCTATAAGACTATTTTATAATGTAATATTAGCCTATTAGGCATTCCCCAAAAATCTTAAAATATTATCAATATATGTATTGTTAACAACGCAAATAAGCTAAATAATTGAAGAAGACCTAATTATTTTTTTAAACTTTTTTAAAAACCATCAAAACTAACATTACGATTGTTTCTATCTAACTCATCCTGAAAGAACTGAAATGTTGGTGTAGTCGGTCGTAATTCTATTTCATCGATAATTTGCTCTCTTTGCTTATTTATTAATTCTTGATTAGATTCATATTGTTTTTGTGTAAGTGCTAGTTTTCGATCTAATAATGCTAATTGGTTGTTATATAATGTGATTTGATTATTGATATCTGTACTGTTTTTAATATTTTTAGATTGTGCGACTTCATCGGCTAGTTTTCCTATTTTTTCCGAAATGACATTTATTTGTTCATTAACTTTTTCCATTGCAATATAGTTAGCCGCTAAGTTCAAATTTTCCGATTTACAAAGATTAATCAGCTCTTTAATGTTATTTCCACATCGACCATTAATATCTAATTTTGATGCTAATGCATTAGATTCTTGTGAAAATTTTCCGCTGATTATTGCGTTATAGTCAGGCATAATTTTATCAATGGCATTAATATCTTTAAGTAAGCTTTTAACATTAAAATTTCGAACTTGATCTTCGATACCTCTTAAAGTACCCAGTTGTTCCTGACCTAAAGTAAGATTACTATTATGAAAACTGTTTGTTGATTGCCATTGTTGTAGTTTTTCTTGCCACTCATTGAGTGCTCTTATACTGGCTGCGCCATCAAATACAGGAACACCTCCAGATAATGCGTTATAAGATATAAAGCATAAACTTAACATTAATAATTTTGTTTTTTTCATTGTTTCCTCTCCCTTTATTGATTCATATTTTCAGCTTGTAATAATTGACCTAATTTTTTAATCCAGATTTGAGCGTCATCTGTTTCTGCTATTAGTTTATCGGCGACTGCTCGTTCTGATGAACCAATGCTCAATATACGTAAATTCTCACCTAGGCAACCTAAATTTAATCGACAAACGATACTTTCAGGTTTTCCGGTATCGACACTGGTTTTTTTCACTAAAAATTCTCTATCTGCTTTTTTCAAAGTCTTTAGCAATTGAAACTCTTTTTCAGTAAATTTTAGACGTTCAATAAAATAATCTTCCCGATATACTTTTTCTGGCATAACTATTTTAGTTTCTGTCTGTGTTAGTAGTACTTTGTATGTTTTGGTATGTTCAATCGAAGTCAGATCTTGCGTTG
Organism: Gilliamella sp. B3801; assembly: GCF_026536645.1. Taxonomy (NCBI): domain Bacteria; kingdom Pseudomonadati; phylum Pseudomonadota; class Gammaproteobacteria; order Orbales; family Orbaceae; genus Gilliamella; species Gilliamella sp. B3801. The sequence continues at coordinate 51,288 of NZ_JAFNNR010000005.1, read as the reverse complement.
CACCGCCAATAAATCCTTGTAATTTACGGATAACCCTAAACAGATCATCGATCATGTTGTCAACCGTAGGACATTCTGCATATTTTTGTATTTCGTCGATAAAAACACCAATCCGTTGACCATTCAATAACAATTTTATTTTATGGAGAATGTAAAACATTAACGGATCTAAAATTTCCTTATCATCTAAAAACTCTGTACCATCAATGCCAAAAGTATTGTACTTTTCGATATCAAGATCATCTATTTCATTATCAAATACCCAACCTAAAAAACCATTTCGGCTCCATTTTTGCAGTCTTTCATGAATTGATTTTTCTCGTTTATCCTCTGCCTGCTCTATGTCCAATGTTTGAAGTAATAAAGAAATACCAAAACTTCTTTTGCTTCTTTCTCGGGACATGACTTGATTAACGGCTCTATATATCTCTTTATCTTGTAATACAGATACAGGGCCACCGTCTAATGAGCAAAGTAGTTTTATGAATGAAACTAAAAAATTAATGTTTTCTTGCGTGCTTTCAAGCGCAAAAGGATTTAGATTGGTATTGAAACCTTTTCTGAGACTAATGTATTTTCCACCTAAGGCTAACATATGCATCTGAACAGCCCTATCTTTATCAAAATAGATAAATCTAAATTTTTTGGTTTGTTCTAATACATTGGTTTTAAACGATGTTGGACTATTAAATTTTAAACTTTGTTCCAATATCCAGGATGCAAGAACCGTTTTACCGGCGCCTGTTCCACCAATGATCATGAAATTTCCGACTAGATCTTTACCTAAATCATTAGTAAATGCGTTTTCTTCATGAATATTGAAATAATAGGGTTGTCCGCCTCTAGTTTGTAATACCGTTAACGCATCTCCCCAACAATTGCCGATTCGTTTACCAGCTAAAAAATTGTGTAATCCCGTTGTTCCTGCAAAATTTTTACTGGTGATTTCAACGACGCGTGTTCGATATTTAAAATTTGAAGGCAACTGCGCAAAGAAATTAGGTTTTAATGATATTGTGCTATCTTGTGCAATAAACCCTTTATTATTTAGCGATTGTATAATTTCTTTTGATTGGTTTTGGACTTGCTCAAACGTATTGGCACGAATAAATACGTTAAAATGGTATTCTCCAATCGAAATATTACCACTTGCTAAATCATCAATAAATAAATTAAGAGTCATAACTTGAGACACACCATCATCGTTTGATGATTCAAATTGATTTTTCTTCCTTTTTATTAAATCCACTCCTTTTTTGGCTGATAAAATAGAAAAGGATTGCGTTATACAAATATCTATCGGTAAAGCGAGAAGAAAATCAAAAATACCTTGATTGGTTTCGTTGGAATAAGTTTTTATTTCAACGCATTTTATGTATTTAGTTTGATTATTTGACTTTGCGATAACTGTCTGTTCACCAAAATAATAATCAGACGTGGCTAATAGGTTGGATAACCTTGTCGGTTCGATTATTATAGGTCGATCAATACCACTTAATATTAAGTTATATAATTCAATCAATTCTGAATAAACATAGTCATTTTTCCTATATAACCCTAGTCGCCTTGAGCCAAATTCAGATAATCCTTTATCAAATCTGAAACAAAGATCTTTCATTTGTAATAAGTTATTATCAATGAAATCTTGTTTTTCTTTGATATTAATCGATTTTTTCCCTATCAATTTTGTAATTATACTGGTAATGAAGCTATCTGCTTTATCTTGTAAATCCGCGCCTTTCATCACCAAAGAAACATAAATAAAAGTCTCTTTATTCTGCTGACTTTTTAGGTAATCGAGATATCGATTATTATTTTGTTCAGCAAACCAAAACCCCGTAAAATCACCGCCTATTTTGATATCTGTATTTTTTTTGATGACATTTACATATATTGCTATGTTTTCATTTGAAAATGAGCGAATAAAATTATCAAGTTCATTTTTTCTGATATCAAGTTCATCATCACCTTTTGTTTCAAAGGAAATACCTTTTACTTCCCATGTTGCCACTAAATCACCATTTTTGTTAATAATAATGTGATTATCGATATGACTTGAGTAAGGTATGTTTTTTTCGATAGTTGAAAAATGTTTTAAATTAATATTATTATCCACTTTTATTGCCCGATAAGACGATGATGTTACATAATCTATATTATTGCCATATAGCTTTTTACTTTGTGACAAACTGGTCGTTCCGCTTGAAACCAATAATTTCTTTCCCAATATAGAAAAAAACATTTCATCCTTTTTATTTAAAGCAACACAGGTAATAAAAAGGAAAATACCTAAACCGACAAAAAAGTATGAAATAAACATACATAGCATTACAGTTATCCAAGCGATAAATATGATTAACTGTAACGGTAATCCCAACACTAGTGCGGGTCTGGTTAATGCCTTGTATAAAATATCTTTTTCCATTTATTTGACACTTTTATTTTTAAAAGAAAATACCTATTAATTCTGCCGCTCCACCTGCAAATGCAACTCCAATCACCCATTTAGAACACTCCTCCCAAGTTTTTGATCCTCGCCAAACTAAAACACCAACAATGAGTCCTGTTATAAGAAATACAACCCCTACAATGGCATGTATCGAAGTTTGCAAATTTTTCATACCACTTTCGGTTTTAGAAAGTCCGACAGCAAAACTTGGATTAGTAATCAAAATCCCAATTGACAACCAAAATAATTTTTTGATTAATTTCATTTTATTCTTTCTCCTTTAGTTCATATTGATTGTTTTTTTCAAAAACGATTCTTTTTTCTTGTGATTAGAAAAATTTTTTACTTGATTAGTATTTTTAACATTTGATGATCTAGCAATTTGTGTTGATGGTTGATTGTGATGATAATTTTCAACTTGATTTTTGAGTTGATAAAATTGGTCATAATCAAAATTGATAACAACATTTTCTTGCTTGTTAGCATAAGATGTTAAAAATCGTTCAACATAGCTATTATTAAAATCACGCTTAAAACCAGTTTTATCATTGCCACTGTAATAACAGCTCAATGCTTTTCCTATATCTTGATAATTTGAGTAACAATCTTTCAATATGACACTTGATAATTTGATGTTGTTACAAGGCTCTACCGCATCAAGAACAGGAATATTAAATCGATGAAGATTTTTGATATTGATTTGAGCAAGACCTACCGAATAATTTTTGTTTCTTTTTTCTAAATCATTAATAGTGTGCCAAAAATCATTTAAAGAAGTAGGTTGAGGAACAGAAGCGCCCACAACACCTATAGCATAAGGGTTATAACCGCTTTCTAATTGAATTAATGGTTCTAATAAATCAGAACTTACATTTAAAGCACAAGCTGTTAAAAGCGTAACTAACTCCACTTCCTCATTTCCTTCTATTCCTAATATAATGATATACGATTACAAATTATTGTAATTTTTTATTATTTTATTTTTTGTTTATAGTTATTTGATTTTTATTAATTTATTTTCAAAATCGCACAAATCGCTAATTGAAACGAATTTGTAAAGATGGGTCGTACTATAATAGCTATTTTCGATATTTTCAGTTCTAATTTAGTAAATTTTGTAATTATAATTGTTGTTTGTTAATTATTATCTTTACGAAATATAACGATTTTTTTTGGAAAAAGATAACCAAAAACTAGACAGAATAAGCTTTTCACTATAGTTATTGAAACGTAAAAATTTTTTAGTACGTACGTTACCCTTATGTTTTTTTTGAAATCGTTATCACAAATTGTTAATCTTTAATCACTTCATGATTTATAATCGTTGGTTGAGCGGTAGGATTACTTTCGATGTCAATCATTATTTCATCAGATAGGTTTTTATCTTTTTTAAGTTTGGATGCTAAAAAATCTTCTAATCCTGTAGTTTGATTAAGTAATTCTTTATCGACAGTGGTCTCATTTTTTTTCTGTTTTTTGACTGGTTGTTTTTCAACCTTGTTTTTTGGTGTTGTTTTTTTGTAGGTAAGTTCCAATCTAGGTGCTATCTGTAATACTTTATCTAATTTAGATACGATTATTGGGCTACTGTAAGCTAACTTAGGCAAGCCTTCTAATCCGATAATTAAGCCGCAGCGTTTCGGTAAATTCTGTATAACACTCGTTTCAATATAATTGGCTTTTTGTTTAAAGATGGTTGTTTCTTTGCTTGCCATTTCTACGTTTGCATCATTTAAGCTTAAAGTTCTTCTTTCTACATCTTTTAGCGTTTCTGAAGTTAAATTACTTGCCCATTCCGCACTATCTTTTATATCAAGTTTATATATCCATCTTAGTCCAACATTGTCGAGCATGATATTTTTGGTCGATGCAGGATCAAGATCTTGGCTTGCCCCAACTAAATCACCTAACGATTGGTGAGTATAGATAATATTTGCTTTTTTATCTCGTATTGTTCCCATCATTTCTAACGTGTTTTTAGATAAAATATATCGAACTTCATCAAGCATGATATTAATGTGTGTTAAATCTTGTTTTCTGTCCCTTTTTTCGATGATCTGCGTTATTCTTAACAGCAACATTTTTTGTAACATAACAACATTTTCATCTCTTAACGATCCTGTTATATATAACATGCCGGGTTTATTGCCAGATATAATGTCTTTTAAGTTAATTCCTTTATCAGTTTGAATACACTTTAATTCAGATAATTCTTCAAGCTGACCGAAAAAACTTGAACCTTGCTGTTTTAGTTCATTAGGTAGTTTATTCCATTTTTCCATAATCGTGTTGATGTTGATATTATCTGGTTCATCCTCAAACTGATTAGCCAATTCACGACATACTTTTCTATCACCAATTTTATAAAAGTCAGCATTTGTTCCTGTTCTGCCAAGTCCAAAACCGGCTACAAATAATTCATTAAGTTCTGTGACGGTAATATCTTGGAATATATTAAATTGAGGCTCTGCATCTCGATTAAGATCTATATAAAAGAACTGATCTTTCTTTGATTTATTCTTGAAAACACTATAAGCCCATTCGTCGTTTTTAGGGTCGAACCATACGTTGAAATCATTATAGTTTTCATAACATTGGATAAATACAGATGTTGCTAATACACCTTTACCACTTCCCATTTTTCCGATTATTTGTACGTTAGTTTCATTCCATATACTTTTTTTATAAAATATGGGGGTCGATTCATCATCGATACCAAGAAATAACGAATCTTTTTGTTTCGCTTCTTGATAATAATCTGATGGATCATAAATATCGACTTCATTAAATTTTAAATCTTTAACATCCAATAAACTACCGCTTCTTAAATCAGATTTCTTAATATTTGAAATCATTGATTCATTAACTTTCTTATCTAATTCTGAAAAAAACTGTTTTGTATATTTATGATAGATAATCAGATAACAAGTTACCGCTACAACAAATGCAACAAATATCCATGCAATGCCATAAATATTATATTCACTAAAAAGATAGTATTTATAGTACTTTAAATTAATCATTTTACCTAAACCCAAAAAATAAAAAACAATATTTATTAATAAGTTAGATAGAATGATAAAACAAAAAATAATTGATAAATAGTTTAAAACAACGCCAAATAGCCTGATGAAAAAGATATTGCTGACAGGGTTATCATAATTGATATATTTGAACGCAAACTTTTTTCTTTTTTTTCCATCGACTGAAAGTTCAAACTTCCCTTCATCTCTTGTCGTAGAAATCATGCCTAATTGATATATATTTTGAGTGATTTTTAATGAAAAAAATATGAATGAAAATAGGAAGAACCAGATTAAAAATAGCATTTCTGCACTATGATAAAAGAAATTCGTTGAAAAAAAGTTCAGAAAATTGGCTAGTTTTATACTGTAAAAAGATTTCATACTTTTACCCATTAAAGATTTAAAACAACTTCAATACTGCTGTTTAATGATTTTGTTAGAACGGTTATAAACAATTGTTCATTTCACTTTCAATTTATTATTTTTTTATAAATTATTACCAAATTGGTTAGCTAATCTATTGACGTAAGTCGGTTATTTTTTCGAAAAATAGGATAGGCATCAAGCTGTTTTTGGATAAGATTTGTGATGAAGTGAGTGATAAAGTAAATTTTAATGCAGTGAAATTTACTTATATTAACCTTTTGTTTTTCATACAATAGACTTAATTTCTTATTGTCATTGATAAAATTACGATATGATTATTTTGCTAGATTATTAACGTATTTCAATGCTTCCTCAATAAAATGTTGTACAAGATTAGCGTTTAAATGTTTGATGATTTCATCATTCAATCCGAATTCATTAGCTTGTTGTTCTCGTTTTTCAAGCATACACTCAAAAACTCCACTTGCGTAAATATCAGAAGTCTTCTTTTTAAATTACTGGCTTGTTTGACCTGTTCAAATCGATATGCCAAGAATTTAATGATAGTGTTATCAATATTGTTGATTTCCTTTATAAAATCATGAATTTTTTAATAATTATTAAATTAATGATAAAGGGAACATTCAATTGTCATGAATAAGATTCTAAGGTTTATATTACTTTCATCGTACAAAAACCAATAACTTTGCTGTTGTAATTAAAAAAATTATTTGTTCAACTGATCGCTCATTAAATTTCAATTAGGGGGAATATTTGGTTACGACATATATAAAAAAAGCTTATCCAATAAGGATAAGCTTATAAAGTTAGTTTGTTAGGATTTTATTGTTATTAAAAGTTGTATCGGTAACCCAAGTTGATCTGCTTTTTGTTAAACTTATTCCCTTTAGCAAAATCGACTTCACTGTAGATATGATGATTATTTTGTATGGTTGCGTTTATACCAAGTGCATTTTCAAACCAATGTCCACAATATTGATTAGATTCCTTGATATGATTTAATCGGTAAGAAGTATCACCATCAAACTCTTTAACATACCCTGTTTTTAAGTAAATATTGGTTTGATTTTTGATATTCGGTATCGCATATCCCATTATGATGCTTGTACGTCCTATCAATGAGTTATAGCGATCATATTTAACTTTGAGTGCATTGCTCGCTTTTGTTGAATCAGCGCCATTACGAGTATAAACAACTTGTAGCTGAGGTTCTGTATATATCCCTTGTTTTTCATCAGAAAGGTAAAAACGTTTCCCTGCTTCTAACGATAGACTTAGCGCGTGGGTATTCCCTTTACCCGAAATATTTTTACCTTGGCTATCTCTAACATTAAATTGATTTTTTAATTTGGATAATTTGAAAATACCGTCTAAGTAAAAATCGTTATTGGTGATATAAGTAGAATAGAGACCAACATTATAGTTTTTTCCTGAACCACTTCCTTGTTTAAAATCTTGATCTACATCATAGTAGCCAATCATACCACCTAAATAGAAACGACCATTTTCAGATTCATAAACCAGTTTATCAATACCACTTTGTAGCCCCCGATAATTCATTTTATAATCATTATAATCAACTGATGCAAATGAGTTTAATTGACCAACGACGCCTCTAATCCAAAAATCGCCTTGATGATCCGATATATTCCGTAAATCACCTATTCGTTGTAATAAAGTTTGGATATCAATATAAACAAGCAGATAGTTAGTATTTGCAAAGCTTAGCGTTGCTTGAGCCGTTGAAGTTTTTGATGGTTTTGAAGGTTTCTGTTTTGAACCTGTACTATATAACTCCCAACCACCCAAATCGTCTGAATCAGGATCAGTAATTTGTCTGAGATCATATTCATAACCACCTAATTCAACTTTATTGATTAATTTGAAATCGGCATGATTTCCATTAGTTTCAATGATGTCAATTTTTTCTGTTCCTGTCGTACTTTGCGATCCATCATTTTTTACAATGACATAATGTTGCCCATTCGTCCCATCTTTATCGGTTATTATTAATTTATCTGTTTTTTGGTTAACAATATCAGTTTGGAAATAAAAGCGACTATTATTACCCGTTAGTTTATTTGTCTCTAAGACGGTATAATTTGAAGGTTGGTTAGCATTTTCAAGTAATTTACCTTGCTCATCTTTCCAATTGTCATAGCGATTGAGATAAATTTCACTATCTTGGACATTTAAATTAGTCACATTTGAATCACGTTGAATGTACCATGTAGATTGATTATTCAAGCTTATGTTGGATTGACTTGTTTGATTGTCTTTGTCTAAGGTCTTATCCGTAAAGATACTCCCTTTTAAGATCGATGCATTAGACGTCAAATTAAAACTACTTGAAACCTTATCAGTCACTTTAGCCGTTCCACCACCATAAGTAACATTTAATAGATCGGTATTTTCAGCAGCTGTTGCCGAACTATTTTTTAATAACAGCACACCATTTTTTACTGAATCAGCCACAGTCATAGCTAAATTATTATCGTTGATATGCGATAACATACCGACATCAAGGCTGTGATCCCCGACCTGAATTAAATTACCGCTAGCATAGGTATTATTTCCATTTTTGTCACAACCACCAAGTTTACAGATAAAACTGTTATTATCACTGGTATTAATCAATTCGAACTTGCCTGATTTTCCATCACTGGTAATGTCTACATTTTCGAGCATCATATTTTGGGCAAGATCTTTTGCCGAAGAACCATCTTCATTCAGACTGTAACCATTGCCAAAATTAAAACGTATTGCTGTGGTCGCTGAATGAATCGTACTACGACCTTGTCCATCCAACGCATGCATTTTTATGCTTGCTCCATCACCAATAAGTCGAAGACCATAAGAATTTTCTGAATCTGTTTTTATATGAGTTTCACCATAAGTTTCAATGCTTGAAGACGCGAGTTCCGATCCTATTTCACCGCCATGCTTAAAGATTTTTCCATCCTTATGCATTGTCCCTAATCGACCAGCGTTAATACCATCAGAAATGCTTCCTGTAGTATGAATTTGCGTGACAAAATTAGTGTGTTTGTCGTTATTTAAAATGACAGATGAACCACCCGTTGCTCGAATACCCCGTGAATCCGTTCCATTAGTCTGTATAATTAAAGATCCTTTATCATAACCTTTGGCAATAACCTGTGACTGTTCCAATGTTCGAATTGCTGAACCGGCCCGACTAGCAAGGCTACCTATTTCACCTCCAGCAAATGTGACGGTTGACCCTTTATTTTTAGTATAAACCCCCATGACATAATCTTGAGAAGAATCAGTATTAATTTTAACAAGATCAAGATCTATCGTTCCTTTGCCTTCTGCCCATATGCCGGCACTTGATCCACCAGTGTTAGAAATTGTCGCAATTGACAATCCATTATTACCTTGGATTTTTATACTACCGTTGTTGACACCAATTGTTCCATAAGGTGTTGTGGCATTTTCAACTGATAAATCTAATTTATCAGCAAAAATAGTTAATTGACCGCCAGAGCCTGCCCATAATGCATTGTTTGCATTCCAATCATTGGTATATTTATCCTTTGATTTGATTGTCACGTTATTTGCTTTAACGGTTGCTGTGGCACCTTTTTCAACAGAAATACCTCGACCTCTTTGATTTTTATTGTCGCCGATATCGATTGTTATATCTTTTGTTGTATCGGAAGCGTTTAATAAATAATTCGCATTACTACCAGTTACATTAATTCCGTTACTATTTGACTCAATCCCAGGATTATTGATAATTAAGCTACTAGCGGTATCATGGTTAACTGTCGCCCCTGCGTTAACATTAATATTGGTAAGATTATTCTCATTCGTCTCGCAAGAGTTAGTGGCATTAATTTGACCATTTGCGATACTACATGGTAAAGCATTAACATAAGTCGCGCTGGAAAGCGTTATTAATGCTATAGTTTGATATACAACAGAAAACTTATGATTTTTCATATAAATTAATAGCCTATAAAATATTTAACCTAAAATTAAATCAAAAAAAACATGATGTAATTTTCATTACATCATGTCGTTCTATTTTTTATTTTTCACAAAAACAGAATGTCAGTTTTAAAACATATTGATCTATTCATCGTTTAAAATAGATGTTTTGTCAGGGAGATTCACAAAATCAACCTTACATAATTATTATAAATTAAATATTATTTACTTACTATATACATTTCTTTACCATTCTTTAACTTTATATGATTTTCTTGCGAATTTTGGCATAGTAACGGTATATATAATCTTTTAGGATTATTAATAAAGCCTTATGCAATCAAGATAGTTAAATTTTCGTTTTAGCTTTTGCCTATTTTAATTATAGATGTATTCAGATATTTACTTGTAGGTATATGCCTTTAGGAGAATGAGTAACGCGATAACAGGAATGATAATGAAGTAGGATTTAATATCTTTAGTGTCATCGTTTGTGTTTGATTAACATTGACACATGAATTTAAAAAGTGGTGGAGCCAAGGGGGATCGAACCCCTGACCTCAACGCTGCCAGCGTTGCGCTCTCCCAGCTGAGCTATGGCCCCAAGTAGAAAGGGATAAAACTGTGGCTAATAATATTCAACTCGATAATAGGTGTCAATCTATTTAATATCATTTGTTTAAATAACAATCTGATATAACTCTGCTGGGCATCCAGCAGAGTGTAAAAGTTAGCGCATAATTGAAGGTTGATCTGCACCCTCAGCTTCACTTTTTTGCGGCATAAAGTGTTCTCGTTTAACGCCTAATTTTAGTGACATGTAAGCTGCTACATAAATTGACGAAATAGTGCCTAAAACAATACCAACGCCCAATGTTTCTGAAAAACCTTTTAGCATTGAACCACCGAAAATATAGAGAATAATGACTACAGCCAAGGTTGTACCTGATGTCATTAAAGTTCGGTGTAAGGTTTGAGTCAATGAGATATTAATCACATCATAAGGCGATGCTCGACGAATTTTCCTGAAGTTTTCACGAATTCTGTCAAATACTACAATGGTATCATTAAGTGAATAACCGATAATTGAAAGCATGGCAGCAATTATGGTGAGATCCAACTCCCGATCAAACAGTGATAAATAGCCTGCAGTGATGATGACATCATGCGCAAGCGCAACAACCGCACCTGTTCCAAATCGCCATTCAAAACGAAATGCAATGTAAATTAATATGCAAACCAATGCCGCGCAGATAGCTAATATCCCATCTTGAGCAAGCTCAGAACCAACGGTTGGTCCAACAAATTCAATTCGTTTTATTTCTGCATTTGCATCAATATCTTTATGAATTAAATTTGAAATGTTGACTCCTAACGCATTATCAATAACTGAAGATACGCTACCGTCATCCTTTTTTTCTGAAGCAAGTCGAATGATAATATCTTTACTGCTTCCATAATATTGAACAACGGGCTCATGATAGCCAGCATTGCGTAAACTGTCACGGATGTCGTCAAGATTTACTGGTTTGGTCACCGTAATTTCGACTGTTGTACCACCTGTAAAATCTTGTCCCAAATTAAATCCTTTGGTCAAAATTACATAAATTGATCCAACAACAAGTAACATTGATATTGCAAAAGCAATAAAACCAAACTTTAAGAAGTCGAGGACTCTGCGACCATGATTTAGTTCTTTAACATCATGATTTTTTATATCATTACTAGTAACAATCACAATAAACCTCTAAATTGATAACTTGTTGACGCGACGACCGCCATAAATAAGATTTGCTAATGCTCGAGTACCGACGATAGATGTAAACATTGATGTTACTATACCGATACCTAATGTAATCGCAAAACCTTTGATTGAACCGGTACCGACTGCATAAAGGATAACCGCAGTAATTAATGTAGTGATATTTGCATCAAAAATACTGCTCCAAGCACCTGCATATCCTTCATTAATCGCATGTTGAACATTACGACCGTTACTCAGTTCTTCTTTTATTCGTTCATTGATCAGTACGTTTGCATCAACAGCCATACCGACAGTTAATACAATACCAGCTATACCCGGCATACTTAACGTCGCACCAGGCAATAATGACATCGCACCAACAATTAATATTAAGTTAGCAACTAACGCTAAACTCGCAAATACTCCAAACAGCCGATAAACCACTAACATAAAGATAACTGAGATTAATAATCCCCATACACAAGATTCTAATCCTTGAGTAATATTTTCTTGCCCCATTGAAGGACCAACGGTACGTTCCTCAATGATTTGAATTGGCGCTATTAATGCGCCGGCACGTAGTAAAAGTGACAAATTTTTAGCTTCATTAATGTTACTAATGCCTGTAACCTGAAAACGATCACTGAAGATGCCTTGAATTGTTGCAACATTGATAACCCGTTCAAGTCGTTCAAAAATTGGTTTATCATTTTCATCACGTCTACCAGTATCTTTATATTCGACAAATAAAGTAGCCATTGATTTATGCAGATTTTTTTGAGTAAAATCGAGCATAGTTTTTCCCCCTGAACTATCAAGGGTAATAGAAACCTCTGGTTGGGAATATTCATTCAATCGGTAAGAAGAATCCGTTATATGGTCACCAGTCAGGACAATGCGTTTATATAACAGTACCGGACGCCCGTTTTCCATATATTTTATTTCTGAACCATAAGGAACACGCATTTGACCGTTAATGATAGCAGCCAAATCCGCTGAATTGTTTTCATTTACTTGTCTAAACTCAAGTGTAGCAGTTGCACCAATAATGCGTTTAGCCAATGCGGTATCTTGAATTCCCGGTAATTCAACAACAATTCGATCCGAACCTTGACGTTGTACAATCGGTTCAGCAACACCTAGTTGATTAACTCGGTTACGTAAAATCGTTGTGTTTTGCTGAACAGCATCGTTTTTAGCTTGTTGTAAGCGTTGTTCACTTATATTGATTATGATGCTGTTGTCGTTTTGAGAGTCAATCTTGTAATCTTGTAAATTATTGATTTTAGCAATGGCTTTGTTTCGATCTTGTGTATTAACAAACTCCATGACGATTTGTTGCTCACTATTGCGACTCAAGGATTTAAAGTTTAGTTTGCTATTATTAAAATCAGACTTTAGATTTTCAATTGATTGCTCTACGAGTTTGTCTAATGCCGTTGTCATATCCACTTCCATCAAGAAGTGAACTCCCCCACGCAAATCTAGTCCTAATTTCATAGGTGAAGCACCAAACATGGAAAGCCACTTTGGCGTTGCGGGCGCTAGATTTAAAGCAACAATATAATTTTCACCTAAATCTTTTGAAATAAGTTCTTTGGCTTTAAGTTGCGTATCGTTATCAGCAAATCGAATTAAAATGGTTCCATTTTCGTAAACAATTGACTTGATATCGATGTGATTATCAGCTAGCAATTTTATTACATTGCTTTGCGTAGCCGTTTCAATTTTGGCACTATCCGAGCCAGAAATCTGTATAGCTGGATCTTCACCATAAATATTAGGAAGCGCATAAAGTAGGCCGACACAAATTATGACGACCAACATAATGTACTTCCACAAAGGATAGCGATTTAACACGACATATTCTCTTGTGGGGTTAGACTATTAACACAATGAATTATCATAATAATATTGTTATTATAATGATTTCATTGTACCTTTTGGTAATACAGATGTAATAAAATCACGTTTGATTATTACTTCAGTTGAATCATTTAATTCTAATGCAATATAACCATTTTCGTTCACTTTAGAAACACGACCGATCAATCCACCATTGGTTAACACTTCATCACCTTTTGAAATGGATGACATTAATTCACGGTGTGCTTTAGCACGTTTTTGTTGTGGACGCATGATCATAAAATAGAAAAATAATCCAAAAACAACAAGCATGATCGGTAAAAAATAAGGATTGCTTTCAACGGCTTGTCCGTCAGCTGCGTACGCTTGATTAATAAAAAAGTCCATATTGATCCTCTGAATTCAAATTTATTTTATAAAGGTCGAAATTGTATCATAAAAAAAAGGTTAAATATGTACTATTTGTTGCCCCTATGCCTAAGAAAGCATAAAGATTAAAATATATTTAAATTATTCACTACTAAATATTTTAAATAGAATAAATAAGTTAATAAGGTAATTTATACCTAAAACAAAGTAATATTTGTCGATTTTTTAATTAAATATTATCAGAAAGTACTTGAATTCTTTATCCGATCAATAGAAACTAAACAGAAAGTTAACCCACCTTTTGTATGTTAGTAACCGTATTATGTACGTTTAAAAGTTATGTGATTTGATAACTAAATTTTTGAATTATAATATAATAGTATGATTTAATTGATTAATAATAAATTAATTTTGCTCAGAACTTAATTTTTTTATATAGAATCTATCGATTATATCTATCAAAAAACATATAAACTATTTATTTTTATCTTGTTAATATATACTTAATAACACTTTTATTATGAATAAAAACTATGAAGACATTTCAATTATTATTGGTATTAATGTTATCTTTTTCATTTAGTGTCAAAGCTAATGAAAATGGTGCATCAAAAGCTCCAGAACTAATAATGACTGATCCTAGCTCATTGATTCCTTCTTTAAAGCTTTCGGCAGAAAAAGGGGATGCACAAGCACAATACACTTTAGGTAATATTTATAAACAAGGTTTAGGCGGTATTGAAGTTAATCATGTTCGCGCGCTGTTTTGGTTTAAAAAAGCAGCTGACCAAGGATTAGCTAAGGCCCAAAATAATTTAGCATATATGTATCAAAATGGTTTAGGAACTAAGCGTAATTTATCGAAAGCATTTAAATATTTTAAATTGGCAGCGGATCAAAATTACAGTTTTGCACTTTATAATTTAGCTTTGATGTACAAAAATGGGGAAGGTGTCGCCAAAAATAACGATAGTGCTATTAACTATTTTATTTTAGCTGGTGATCAAGGCGTGTTTGATGCTTACCTAAATCTAGGCATTATGTACTTTTTTGGTGATGGTGTAGAAGAAGATCGTATGCAAGCAGCCGATTGGTTTAGTAAAGCAGCGAAATATAATGTGCCTGAAGCCTTATATTATCTAGGATTAATGTCGGAACACGGCGACGGTCTAACTCAAGATTATGTTGCTGCAACCTATTTTTATACGCAAGCGGCAGAATATGGTAATGTACTTGCAATGTATAATTTAGGCATTATTTATGCCACAGGTACAGGCACTAGACCTAATAACCAATTAGCAGCCCATTGGTTCTCTAAAGCAGCAGAAGCGGGTAATGCAGATGCACAATATAATATTGGCGTAATGTATGATGTCGGCGGTGGTGTTCCCAAAGATATTAAAAAAGCGATTGAATGGTATATTAAAGCCGCTGAACAAGGCAGTGCTGATGCTCAATACAATTTAGCCATTAAATATCTTGAAGGTGAAGGTATTAAGAAAAATAAAGATACGGCAATTTACTGGTTTACTAAAGCGAGTGAGCAAGGTGATCGAGATGCTAAAACGTATTTAGATGAACTTTTAGCAGATAAATAAAAAAGGGCGATTGCCCTTTTTTATTTTTATTAAGTTATCCAGAATTTCTCATTCCAGCAGCAATACCTGATATTGTGATCATTAATCCTTGTTCAACTATTGTATTTTCTTCATCATTACGTTGACGAGAACGATTTAATAGTTCTGCTTGTAATAAATTCAACGGTTCAATATAAATATTTCGTAAAGCAACGGATTGCGCAATCCAAGGTAGATCGGCCATTAAGCTATCATCGTCAGTAATGGTTAAAACGGTATTAATATCATCTGTTAATAAATTACGTAACTCTTCTCCTAATGGCCACATGCTAGCATCAACTAAACGTTGTTCATAATACTCATGAATTTTTGGTGCAGCTTTAGCGTATACCATTTCTAACATACCTAATCGTGCATTAAAGAAAGGCCAGTTGTGATACATATCTTTGAGCAAATCTTTTTTCCCCTCTTCAATCACTTTTTTTAAGGCACAGCCAGCACCAAGCCATGAAGGAACCATTAAGCGATTTTGTGTCCAAGCAAAGATCCATGGAATAGCTCTAAGACTTTCTATTCCGCCACCTGTTCGCCGTTTTTGAGGCCTTGAACCAAGAGGTAACCTTCCTAATTCTGCTTCGGGGGTGACCGTTCTAAAATAATCGACAAATTCTGCTTTTTCACGAACATAACGTCGATAGCACTGACATGAAATATCTGACATTTCATCCATGATATTGCGCCATGCTTGTTTCGGCTGTGGAGGAGGTAATAAATTTGCTTGAAGTATAGCTGAAGCATATAACATTAAGCTACTGAGCGCGACTTCCGGTAAACCAAGTTTAAACCGAATCATTTCACCTTGTTCAGTGACACGAAGCCCTCCTTTTAATGAACCAGGTGGCTGAGAAAGGAGTGCCGCATGTGCTGGCGCCCCACCACGCCCAATTGAACCGCCTCGCCCATGGAATAAAACAAGATTGATATTATATTTTTCAAATAAGGCGACTAATTCTTCTTGCGAACGATATTGTGCCCATGATGCCGCAAGGGTTCCTGCATCTTTAGCTGAATCCGAGTAACCTATCATGACCATCTGTTTACCTTGGATTTTTTGTCGATACCAAGGAATATCCAATAATTTTTGCATGACAATCTTCGCATTATTCAAATCTTCTAATGTTTCAAATAGCGGTGCCACGGGGATATTTTTTTCACAATCGACTATTTTTAAGAGCAAATATACCGCTAAAATATCCGAAGGTGCTTTTGCCATTGAGATAACATAAGAAGCAATCGACTCTTCACCAGCTTTTTTAATTACACGACAAGTGTCAAATACTTCTTTAACGATTTGACTAGGTTGCCAATGATAGGGTAATAATGGACGATTAGATTGAAGTTCGGTTAATAAAAATGCTTGTTTCTCTTCTTCAGACCATTGTGCATAACTTCCAAGATTAAGTTCTTTCGTTAATTCATCAAGTGCTTCAGTATGAACAGAACTATCTTGACGTATATCTAATTTGACTAACTGTAATCCAAAGCTTTTTATTCGA
This sequence comes from Gilliamella sp. B3801, assembly GCF_026536645.1. Taxonomy (NCBI): domain Bacteria; kingdom Pseudomonadati; phylum Pseudomonadota; class Gammaproteobacteria; order Orbales; family Orbaceae; genus Gilliamella; species Gilliamella sp. B3801. The sequence continues at coordinate 34,360 of NZ_JAFNNR010000005.1, read as the reverse complement.
CGTAATGTATCAAGTAAAGGTCCGTGAGCAATAGTTGACATCCCATTATCAATTAATGATTGGTAACAAATATAAAGTGGATCCCAAAGTTGGTTATTTTTAATTAAAATATCAGCTGGAGCTAGGACTTGTTCATTATTGAGTACTGATACTATGTAACTGTGCGTTTTAACTAAACGGGCTCGTAGCTGCTTCATCACCGCTCGATAAGGTTCTGATGCTGTTTTATTTGGCTCATCTAACAGATCAATAACAGATTGGTTACACTCTGTCATCGATAACTCTCGCACTAATATTTGAATATCTGCTAAAAATAATTCAATTGCTTTTAATTTAGCTTGTAACATGACTTTTTCTGTCACATCAGCTGTGACATTAGGATTACCATCACGGTCTCCCCCCATCCATGAGGTAAATTTTATTGGAACATGTTCAACAGATAGTTGTTGATTAAACGCATCAACGAGTTGATCATTAAATTCCCGTAAAAAGAGAGGAACACCTTGCCATAAACTGTCTTCTATAACAGAAAACCCCCATTTAGCTTCATCGAGAGGTGTAGGCCGTTTTTTACGTATTTCATCCGTATACCAGGCCTGACAAACTAGCTGTTTTAATCGGCGCATAATACGTTCAATTTCGTAATCAGCAAGATCATTATGATCCAATTGCGATAAGCAATTGTTTATTGCGGTATAGGTATTAATCATTGTACGACGATTAATTTCGGTTGGGTGAGCAGTCAATACTAATTCAATCGATAAATCGTTAATGGCTTGTGTGATAGTTTGCTCAGAAAAGTTCAATTTTTTTAGGGTAGTAAATAAGTCTGTCATTTTTTTTGGACTGCTCGCCGCTTCCCCGTGCGGCGAAATGCCATAATATTCTGCCGCAATATTCACTAAGTTTAAAAACTGGTTAAATGCTCGAGCAACATGTAATAAATCTTCATCATTGAGATGTTCTATTAATTTGAGTAACTCTTGATGAGATTGCTTATTTCCTTGTTGAGCCGATTTTGATAGCTTCCTTATTTTTTCGACTAAATCAAAAGTTTCGTTACCGGTCGCTCGTTTTATTGCATCGCCAAGGAGGGTACCTAACATATTAACATTACTTCGCATAGAGGAGTATTCACTGTTCATTTTAATCTCATTTTATGTATTTAAAAATTAGGGTTAAGCAACTTTAAGCTGTAAGGGCATGTTCACAATTTAAAGAAATAAGTATAAATAATGGTTAATTTGCTCAAGTTATATACTTTATATCAATGCTTAATTGAATTTAAATAATAAAATTTTATGGTTTTTATTTTTTTTTCTGTTTTAATTATATTGAAAATATAATGCACTTATCTTTAAATTCTTAGCTAATATTAAAAAATAACGTTCTATTTTTTATTAAATCACTGTTTTTCAATGAATAGCTCGCCTGTAATCTGTATCTTGCTTTAATTTGGGTATATACTAATAATATTGAGAATATATATTGGATTATTTAATGATCGCTGTTTTTTATATTGCGTCGATTATAGCTATTTTTGCTAGCATGAAAGTGATTAGTTGCTTACAAATAGATAAAGCTATTTCGTACCTTATTGTTTCGCTTTTTGCTTCAGCGTTGATATTGATTCTACTTAATACTTATTTATCAGCTGTGCTTTATATCGTGTTCTTTATTGGCGGAACAGTAACGCTTTTTTTATCCATTGCAAGTATACTTAAAATTCGTAAAGACAATGTAGAAAATGATAAACGTGGTATTAGCCCTAAAATATGGTTAGTCCCGCTAATGTTAGCTTTTGTTTTACTGGTCATCCTTATTTATGGAGTAGTAAGCACTGACTATTCACAGCTAAAAGAGCCACATGAATTAACCCATGAAATTTCAATACATGCCTATATTTTAATGGCAGAATTGGGAATATTTTTATTATTAGGTGCAGCGGTCATTGCTTATCATTTTATGCATCGTTTGTCGTCGGAGAGCTAATATGATTCCATTAATGCATAGCCTTATTTTAGCTTCTATCTTATTTGTCCTTGGTTTACTAGGCGTGATGATTCGGCGCAATCTCTATTTTTTGCTCCTTAGCCTAATCATAATGAATAACGGTGCCATTATTGCTTTAATTGCTGCAAGTAGCCACTGGCAACATACAGATGGGCAAGTACTGGCTATTTTAGCGATTGTAGCGGTACTTGCCGAAGTGTGCGTTGGACTTGCCCTTTTTAGAAAGCTAGTTTACCGAAAGAAAATTTTTAACATTGACTCATTAAGTGAAATGAAAGGATGAATTTACTCTATTTAACTATCATTGTTCCTTTGCTTTCTTTTTTAGCCCTTGTTAGCTTAGGAAGACAAATACGATCAATTAATATCATCATTATCGGCATTAGTACTATGCTGATTGTGGTATTAATTACCATATTTTCTTGTATTGATTTTGTTACTAACTCAGTCCCTGATATGTCATTAATTTATAGCAGACCATTATGGAATTGGTTTTCTATAGGGGATTTTGTTGTTCCCATTACTTTAACCTTAGATGGTTTGTCATTAACTTTTCTTGTGTTAATTGCTTTTTTGGGCATGCTTATCTATTTTTTTGCTGCGTATTATTTAACATCTCAAAAAGATATTTATACTTTTTATGCTTATAGCAATTTGTTAATAGCAAGTATGTTAACAATTATTTTAGTCGATAATCTGTTGGTCATGCTAATTGGTTGGGAAGGTGTTACATTAAGTATTTACTTACTTATTGGCATTTACTATAAACAAATCCGCAATGGTTTTGCAGCAGTTAAAGCGTTTGTAATCATGCATTTGACCGATGTTTTTTTACTCATCGGTGTATTTTTAATTTATCAAACGCTTCATACGTTAGATATTCGGAATATATTGACTCTCGCACATGCTAATTTAGCTATCGATTCAGATATCATCTATTGGATAACATTGATGCTATTGCTTGGTGCAATGAGTAAATCAGCGCTGTTTCCAATGCAATCCTGGTTTACTGAAAGCACCTTAGCACCCATGCCTGCAATGGCGTTAATGCAAAGTTCAACGGTAATCTTAGCGGGTGTTTATTTAATTTTAAGACTCAGCAATTTGTTTATGATGTCAAGCGATGTACTTTCTATCATGACAATAATTTCATCGCTAACAGTTTTATTTGCGAGTTCTATTGCTCTTGTACAATACGATATTAAACGTATAGTCACTTTCATAAACCTGACACAAATTAGTTATCTGTTTTATGCATTTTCAACTCAACATTGGAGTTTATCACTTAATTGTTTAATCAATTATACAATGACAAGTACGTTACTCATATTAGCCTCGGCAATACTTATCAAAAAATGCCAAGGTGAGCGTGATATAAGTAAAATTGGCGGTTTATATAAAAAATTCCCCGTTTTATTTATCATTTTTTTAGTCATTCTGTTATCGCTTAGTGCAATGCCTTGGATTTCAGCTGCCTTTTACATTAAAGGTGACATTATTTGGGGATTAATGGCTCAAGATAATCTGATGAATGGAACCATTGGTTTATTAGGTATTTTGCTCTCGAGTGTTAGTATATTACGTTTAATTTTTATGGTGTTTTATCATAAACCTAAAATTAAACAATTTGCAAAAACGAATTGGATGAGTTATTGCCCTATTTTCTTATTGTTAATATTTACCTCATCATTAGTTATCTATTTTCCGTTACCCATAAAAGGAATAATTCCAATTGCTGCATTAGATACTAATGTAAAATTGTCATTCCAGCTTCTTTTTGCTGCGGTAACGTTACTTAGTATTATCATCGCTTATACACTATTTGCTCATCCTAATAGTGAAGTGAAAGAAGTGTTAAACACGCCCATAGTAAAATTTTTTACACGACTGTGTAAAGCAGAATGGCGATTTGATTATTTACTCAATATTGTTTTTGTTAAGCCTTTCATCTTTTTAACCAGTAAGTTGAAAAAGGATCCATTAGCAACTTGGGACAATTGGGTTATGCTGGGTATAAAAAAAATCAATTCATATATTGTCGGCTTCGAAAATGGACATCTCAGATGGTATATGGTTTCAATTGTAATGGGTAGTATTATTATATTAATGTTACTTGTGTTTATTTAATAAAGGTGCAATCTTTCATGTTGTTATGGCTTATTTTCTTACCTGTGACAGGTGGATTTATCGGTTGGTTATGTCATCTTTTTTTACAACGAATGGTAGCATCTGTTGATGCGCAATCACGTTGGAATAAACTGCCAATTTGTATCGCATTCATGACGATTATCATCTCGCTAATATTGGTGATCAATTTTTGGCTGGATGCGCAAGCTATTATGGATCAAGGAAATAGTTGGGTAGAAGAAGTCAATTTTGAATGGATTCCGTTATTAGGTATTCGTTTTCACTTAATTTTAGATGGGCTATCTATCATTGTTATTACTTCAACACTCATTATTGTTTTATTCACTATCGCCTATTCAAGCAAAGAAAGCATTAATAATACTGGATTATATTATCTGTGTATTTTAGCAATGACATCAGCTGTCATGATGTTATTTACAGTTACGGATCTCTTTTTGTTATTCTTTTATTGGGAAGCTGTTGCGATTCCTATCTATTTTTTAATTTCTTTATGGGGAAGACGAGATTCCAATTCTCAGTTACGCTTTAATGGTGCAAGTAAATTTCTTATTTATACTCAAATCAGTAGTTTGTTAATGTTAATCTCGATTGTTTCATTAGCTCTCATTAATTGGAATTTAACGGGTCATTGGACTTTTGATTATCAAATCCTAACCAAAACGCCTATATCAAGTAAAACAGAATATTTATTAATGCTTGGATTCATGGCTGCCTTTATTGTGCGTATTCCTTTTGTTCCATTTCACAATTGGTTTATTGAAGCACATATCGAATCGTCAACAACCGGTTCAATGATGATTAGTGGTTTATTACTTAGTACTGCCACTTTTGGGTTATTGCGTTTTGTCATACCACTATTTCCTAATGCTTCTGCAACAATTGTACCTTTAATTTTAATACTTGCATTAATCACCGTTTTTTATTCTGCACTACTTGCATTTAATCAAACGGATATTAAAAAACTAATTGCTTATGTTCATATTGCATTGATGGGCTTTGTGACCGCTATCATATATAGTGGTTCATTAATCGCCTACCAAGGAGTGGTCATACAAATTATTGCGATTAACTTAGCGATTGTCGGTATGTTCATGATTAGTGGTTTATTAGTTGAATGTTATTCAACACGTAACATCAGTCAATTTACTGGATTGAAAGAGCGAGTCAAATATTTATCATCATTTACGTTATTTTTCATATTGGCCGTATTGGGTATACCTGGCACAGCTAACTTTATAGGAAATTACCTGATGTTACTTGGAAGTTTCACAACGTTTTCTTATTCTACAATTTTATTAGCATTAGGATTACTTATGCTATCTATTTCATTCATTATTCGTATGCAACCTATTTTTCATGGCGGTCACGATAATAATGAAACCATGAAAAAGTGTTTTCTTAATATCAAAGAGCTTTTATTGTTAAGTAGTTTATTGGCTGTTCTTATTTTTATCGGATTATATCCTAAAGTCATTTTAGATATGTCATATTCTGTCATGAATCAAACTCAACACTATATAACAACAGAGCGCATGGGAGAGTAATAAGATATGATAGCTTTATCACCTATTTATATATTAAGTCTTACTATTATTGCGCTAATGTTTGCATTATTTCGTTTCAAAGTAAGTACAAAATGCTGCGCTATTTTATCTTTATGTGGTTTGATATTCGCATTAATTTGCGCTTCTGTCATGGGATATAAAATTTCAGCCAATGATCAGAAAATTTCAGATATCAGCAGCGATAATATGCAAATATTTATCTCTTCTTTGCCACTGACTTCTCCTGATTTTCAGAATGCAAAATTGTTAGCAGTGGATGCCGCACCAACTCAACCAGATCCACAAACTAATCAGACTGAAGCACTGAGTGACAATAATAATGATGCAGGCGTAGAATCAGCGACTCAAGTCCGCCAACCTCAGTTAGACGAATCCAATTCGGAACAGACTATAACATCTGAAACACCGAAAAATGAAGACATTGCGGATAACCAAGAAAAAAATCAATCCCATTCAGATATTAAACAACCGAATAATGTAAATAATTGGAACTCCCAAGAAATTACAGTACTTTTCACCTGTGATGGCTATGGTTTACTTTATACCAGTTTGATTTTATTAATTTCAATTATCGTCAGTTGCTTAGCATATCGTTGGTTTAAGCAAGAACAAAAGTCTCATGGATTATTTTATATAATATTACTTTTCATGGCATTAGGTGGAGTGACCTTAGTCTACGCCAGCCATTTAATCGCTTTCTTTATTGGTATTGAGTTGCTTTCCATTCCTTTTGTGGGTTTAATAGGATATCAATATATTCAAACCCACTCCCTTGAAGCAGCAATTAAATATATGATTTTATCCGCCGTTGCAAGTGCTTTTTTGCTAATGGGTATTGTTTTTTATTATGCATCCACTGGTGAATTAACGTTCAGTGGTTTAAGTTATCAGTTATCCACTATGACCTACCCAAGCACACTGTTATTAATGGGGGTCTGTTTAATGCTTGTAGGTGTCGGTTTTAAATTATCACTTGTTCCTTTCCAACTTTGGTTACCCGATGTTTATCAAGGTGCACCAACGGTTGTCGCACTTCTTTTATCCACAGTGGGTAAAGTTGCGATATTTTGCGCTATCGCAAGACTATTTTTATTAGCTCCTATTGTAAACAATGAAACCATCCGAATTATTTTAGTTGTGATGGCATTTTGTTCTATTTTATGGGGTAATTTATTTGCTTTTATGCAAAGTAATTTAAAACGTCTTCTTGCATATTCCTCAATCGCACATTTTGGTTATTTATTAATTGCATTAATTGCTGTGCAATATCAAGTTTTGGCCTTAGAAACAATCGGCGTTTATTTGATAGGTTATATTCTTGCAAATATTACTGTTCTGGGCGTAATTAGTTTAGAATCTCACTCAAATGAGCTTCAAGATCATGAAAATGAGCTAGATTTGTCTGGATTATTTTGGCGACGCCCTATCCTTGCATTATCTATGGGAATAGGCTTGCTTTCATTAGCTGGCGCACCTTTAACTCTCGGTTTTATTAGTCGATTTTTATTAGTCCTATTAGGTGTCACCGCTGAACTATGGTGGTTAATGGCAGCAGTTGTAGTCGGTAGTGCGCTAGGCCTATATTTTTATGCTCGTTTAGTGATCAACCTTTATATCAAACCAACTTGTCGAGAAGATCAATTTATCAATAATTCAGTAGTAAGTTTTAAATGGCATAAAATTGGAATGAGTGAGTTACTCATCACCCTTTCTGCTTTACTTATTATGATTTGCGGAGTCTATCCTAAATGGGTATTTAACTTAGTGAGTATGGCACAATACTTAACGGCTTAAACTAATTTGAAAAGATGTTCAAACTAATTTATTTATAAAAAAACCACTCGTTTGAGTGGTTTTTTATCTGTCTTAAATAAGCATTATTTTGCGGTTGCGGTAACTTTGAGTTTATAACCTTGAGCACCTGCTTTGTAGGTCGTACTGTACATTGAATCGTTGTTAAGTTGACCTAATGTTATATTTTGATTTTGTGCTAACGAATCTGTTGTCGCTCCAACACCGGCATAAGTACCGTCTAACTCCCAAGTAAAGTTGTAATTTGCAGATAAGTCAGCTTCACCACTATCTAAAGCACCATTGCCATTAGAATCTAACCATACCACAGCTCGATATTTTCCGCCTTGTTTAGGTACGAAAGTACTACCCGCTATACTATAGTTATCATTTGAATCAGCAGCTAAAATGTAGACCCTCATGTCATCAGATTCAATTGGTCCACTTGTAATTTTATTCGGATCTTTTTGTTCACCTGGACCATCATTAGGGTTACTACCTATTTCGTCTTTATTCGGGCCATTAGTATCATCAGTAGGGGCTTTACTTGGATCCGTCGGATCTAATGTATCCACTTGTCCTGGTGCTTGCGTACTCCAAATATCAGCAACTTTTAACCATTTATTTGTATAAGGTAAACCAAACTCAGTTTTTTCTAATACTTTGAAACCAATTCGTGTTGCACCAGCAAACTCATTTGTAATTTTAAACGTGATTTTACCATTACTGAACTTAATATCTGAGTCAGCTAAACTGGCTTCTTTCCATTCACCAGACGCACTTTTATAAAATGCTTTAAACGTTTCTTTTACTACTTTACCTGAAGGATCGCTGTCACCATCTTCATCATGTAAAGTATACTCGATAACGACATAATCATTAACTTTTGCAGCTCGACCACCCACGGTATTGTTACCATCAGCATCAGAGGATACTGACACTGTTAAACTGTGATCTTGACCGCCAAGACTTTTAATTACAGGTGCATTACCCACTATATATTTAGCACTCACACCGCTAAGTGCATATGCGTTACTTGCTGCACATCCAGCGATTAACAGACCTAAAGCAATATTTTTTATCATTAAACTTTTCATGTTTAACTTCCTATTTTTCATTTATTAATTATTGTATATCAAAAATAATATACACCGTTTTGTATTTAACTTTTAGATAACCCTTATAAATTGGTTATCTAAAACACTTTTTTAATTAACCATTCTATTTAACAAATACTTGTAATCTAAACCCTTGATCACCTGCACATGCTGAAGGCGTTGCGTTTATTGGATCAAGATTTAACTCTTGTGGAGCATCAGCATTAGCGATAATGCTCGAACCAGAAGTTGCATAACTACCTGTTTTTATACTTCTAATTTTATAATGTGCGTTATATCCCATTGCGACATTAAACCAAGGCCCATTTGGTTTGTTGCTTGCATCAGGTAATGCTGCTGTTGCCACTCCATTAGGACATGCAACCGCATTAGACCCCACAAGAGACCAAATCACATATGGACTATTCATTTCAGTGACACCATCTGCTGCATATGCTTTGACATAATATTCATTATCAACTTTCCACTCTTTTGAACCATTAGGATCAAACTCTAATAAGTTTCCAGCTTGAGTCGCAACCAATACCCCATCACTTCGATAAACTTTAATTAATCCAGCTTGACCACCAGCAAAATCTATGGATACTTTATTGAACGATGCACCAAATTGATCTATCGAAGTGGAAAATTCAACCACCCCTTCAATATTAGAAGCGACATCTAATGCATAACTATCACCAATTGCATCCATGCCTCCAGCAGTAGCTGCCTTAGCAGAAATTTTTTGACCCATTTTGATTTTTTCAAAGGATTTCACAATGACACAAGGTTCTTGTTTAGGACAAGACGTTACTTGACCCGAAGTACCATCAATTAAGGTGATTTTTTTGCCATTACTTGTTGCTGTCCAGCCTTTAAGTACAGAATCAAATGAGTCTGGAATTCGGTTCATGAGTTGTTCATCACTAAAACCAACTGCATCCTCTATTGTCGAAATTGTTCCATTTGGTACCTTCGGCTTTACAAGGCTGGCAATCAATGTTATAGCACTGAGACCATCGGCTGAATTAGAAGCCATTGTGGTTTTATTGCCGTTACGATCAACAGCCCAAAGACCAATCTTACGCATGACAGGATCGGGGATAACTTCAAATGACACTTGATTTGATGTTGCTGAACGACCTTTTTTATCGGTAACGGAAACAGATAAGGTATATTTACCATTAGATTGAATTGGATGACGTTTACCATTTTCATCAACATAACTTGGTGCAACAATTTTCCAATTTTGAGTATCTGCTTTTGGTGTAGCCCATGATGAAGATGTACAAATACCTGTTGTATAACAAAGGAATCCACCATTTGCATCAATTTCAAACATATCACCATTCCATTTTACACCGCTTAATCCTTTCGCATTATAAACAGCGATACTGACATCGTAACTTTGTCCTTCAACGAGTTGTAAAGATTCAAGTCCTAAATCAACACTTAATTTTTTCTCTTTATATTCAAGAACGATATAGTTGTTACGATCAACTAAGTCATAACGACTACCAGCTAATGAACGTGCTGCTTGAACCATATCGGGATCTAACTGATCTTTTAAAGGAACCCCCATACGATAATTCATCGTCAATGAAGCAGAAGTGGCTTTTTGATTATTTTGTCCTCGCTTATGTTCCGCTTTGAGGGTAAAAAGTGGCACAGGTGTGTAATCAATACTTGCTGTCACTGCTCTAGGATTTTTTTGTAGGTTATCTTTACCAAATAATGCCACTTTATCACCAAAGTATTGTTCATACATTAATGAACCACCTAAATGAGGGTACTGTGGTAAATAACCTTGAAAACGAACATCAAAACCTTTTGCAGCACGTTCTAAATAATCATCAAAATCACGAGATTGTTTCCAATTTGATAATGGATGATAATAGTTAGCTGCAAGTTTCATGTAGTCACTCCAAGCCTCAACACCTAAACCTAAACGATTGTGTGAACGTTGAAAGTCATGATCCAAAAATACGTTATAGCCTAATAACCATTTTTTATCTGCAAAGTCCCAACGTTGACCAATACCAATATTTCCAATACGTCGTTTATGTTCATATTCTTGAAATGATATTTGACTAAATATCAAGGTATTTTCTGTATCATACCAAGGACTAAATAGTTTAACGTTGACGTTACTAAATTGTCCTTTATCACTAACGTCAAAAGATAATTGAGCCGTACCAAAACGCCCTAAGAAGTCTTGGGCAGCGGTACGAAGTGGATCAACAACATGATTTTTCACACTACTGCGTAAATAATCCTCTGCGTAATCCTTACCTCGATTGGCCAATTGACTTGATAAGCCACCATTTTCAGATGATAATAGTTGTTTCCAATCTTGTGTTGCTAATGTCTGTAAAGCATAAGCAACATGAGTTGCAAGCTTATCTTTATCTGCCTGTACATCATAATTTTCATCTGATCCTAAATCCGGTAAATTTGTATATTTGTTTTGTTTAGTATCTTCAGCTTTACTTGTACTGATGGCAGGTAGTAGTGGGGAGTTTTCAGGAAGCACGAGAAGCTCACCTTCTTCAATCACATCCTTTTTATCAAAGCGCCCATTGTTCATTTTGCGTAGTTGGTCAACATTTATACCACTTATTAATGCTATTTGGTAAAGGCTAGCCTTTTTATTGTTAACCATTTCTCGAACTTTAATACCATTTTCAAGTTCAATAACTTTACTGTTGTCTACAGCAACAGTAGAAGTGCCTTGTTTCGAATCCAATGCCATAGCTGTCTGGCAATTTAATGCCAGAACAACTAAGGTTGAAACAATTTTTAAATTAAGATTTGTTTTCATCTTAATCATTCCTCATATTTCACTTTATTGATAATATATGTATCAAAAACACGTTTTATTCAGCTTTTTGATAAAAAAGCTTCTTTGTTTAGAATAAAAAAGCGATAACATTTTTATTGTCTTTAAAATTCTTTACAAAAAATTACTTTTTTTAAGATTATATTACAAAGAAGTCATTGTTCAATAACTTTTTTAAAATATTTGTAAAGATTTGATGAAAATATCTTCAGAATATGAGGAGAGATAGATTAAAATAAAACGTGGGATTTATTTATCAATTTGATAATATTAATAATACATTAGTTCTCTTTATCTAATACTAAATAAAGCAGATAAAAAAGATAGAAATATTAGAATATTAGTATCTTTTTTTATAAAAATGTCATTTTCAGCAAGAATACTAATTATTGTTCTTCATTATATATTTCAAGATTTTCTGATTCCTTACTATTAAAAGCTTTTTGATTTTGAATTCTTGTTTGTTCTAATTGAAGCAAATAGCTTTCATCAATACCGTCTGTAATATATTGCCCATCAAACACTGAACACTCGAAATGATGAATCTTAGGGTTCTCTTCACGGATTGAGTCGATTAAGTCAGATAGATCCTGAAAAATAAGTCTATCTGCACCAATATCTTTAGCAATTTGCTCGACTGTGCGATTATAAGCGATAAGCTCACTGGCTGTTGGCATGTCAATTCCATATACATTAGGATGCCTAATCTCTGGCGCAGCCGAAGCTAAATAAACTTTTTTAGCGCCAACAGAGCGAACCATTTCCAAAATTTTTTCCGAAGTTGTACCTCGAACAATAGAGTCATCGACAAGAAGGACATTCTTTCCTTCAAATTCAATGCGATTAGCATTAAGTTTACGTCTTACAGAAAGTTTGCGTGTAGCTTGACCTGGCATAATAAATGTTCGTCCAACATAACGATTTTTGACAAAGCCCTGCCGATAGGGTTTATTTAAAATTCTAGCAATCTCAAGCGCAGCATCGCAAGATGTTTCAGGAATTGGAATCACAACATCAATATCAACATCTTTCCATTCTCGTGCTATTTTTTTACCTAATTTTTGTCCCATCAATATACGTGATTGATAAACCGATACCCCATTCATGAACGAATCGGGTCGTGCAAAATAAACGTATTCAAAGATACATGGATAATATTGGGGATTGTCTGAACATTGTTGTGAATAAAATTGCCCATCTTGTGTAATGTAAATCGCTTCGCCGGGTTCGACATCACGTATAAATTCGAAATCAAGTATATCTAAAGCAACACTTTCAGAAGCAACCATATACTCCACTTTTTGATTATTTAAAATGCGTTTACCAATAACTAAAGGACGAATGCCATAGGGATCACGAAATGCAACCAATCCATGCCCAATAATCATTGCGACACAAGCGTAAGCGCCTTTAATAATATTATGTACATGACGTATAGCGGTAAAAATATTATCTGCAGAAAGGGGATAAGTTGGAAATTTGTCTAATTCACTGGCGAAAATATTAAGTAGCACTTCTGAATCAGAATTAGTGTTAATATGGCGTCTTGCTAATTCAAATACTTTATTTCGTAATTCGTTAGCATTGGTTAAGTTACCATTATGTGCAAGTGCTATGCCATAAGGCGAATTAACGTAGAAGGGTTGAGCTTCTGAAGGACTTGAACTTCCTGCTGTAGGATACCGTACATGTCCAATTCCTAATGTACCTTGCAAACGTTGCATATGATGTTCTTGAAAAACATCTTTAACTAAACCATTTGCTTTACGTAAACGAAAGCAGTTTTGTTCATCAATGGTTACAATACCCGCAGCATCTTGACCTCGATGCTGCAATACAGTCAATGCATCATAGATAGATTGGTTAACTGTGCTACATCCTAAAATACCAACAACACCACACATACAATGATTACCTCAAAATTACTGCACTAAAAATGAAGACGAATGTTGTATAAAATCAAAAAACCAACGAATAATAACATGAAAATGAGGAATAAGTTGTGATTCTTTCCAGTATTGCGATTGCGAGAAGGGAGTGAAAGTATCAATAAAAAAGAGAACAGCTGCAACCACTAATATTCCACGTAATGCACCAAAGCAGATGCCTAATACTCGATCTGTCCCGGATAAACCTGTTTTTTGGACTAATAAGCCAATAACATAAGAAATAAATGAGCAAACGAGTAATGTCGCTAAGAAAAGGATAGCTATTGCGACAGAAGTACGGATCAATTCGCTATCAAAATAGGTTAAATACTGAGTAATATAAGCATAAAATCGGCTCGCAATGAAAAATGCCAGCACCCAACTAATCAGAGATAATGCTTCTCGAACAAAGCCCCGTATTATACTGACCATGGCGGAAAAAATTATTACGCCAATAATAGTAAAATCAATCCAATTCATCATAGTAACTCACAATTAATTATTTATAGGAGATATTATTTATTACTTTTATTTTTGAACAAATTTTTTTAATTAGTAATAATAATGCTTTTTTGTTTTGTTAAATTATTAAGATTATCGATTACTTGTTCTGCTTGCTCCCTTTTAGCATAAGGCCCAACTTGTAATTTTATTAATTGGTTAGGTTCTGGCTTTTTAGGAATAACTTTAACGTTATAATTGTTTAATCGTAATAACGCAACAAGTTCTTCAATCTTTTGCTTGTTTCTTAATGCCGCTATCTGAATCATATATAATTTTGAATCTTGCGTAGTTGTGACCGTTTGATCTGTCGTTATCGGTTCATTGACATCTTCTGCATTGATTTCAGGTGAGATTAATGAACTTGGATTTTGGTCTGTGTCTAGTGCATAAGGAAAATTGGCAACCTCACTTGAGTTATTTTGTGTAAAGCTGTCATCAGGGGTATGTTCGACAGATTGAAACTGCTGATTCACTATGTTCGGTTGTAAAATAGGCGTAGTCGATGTTGTTGTATTCGATTTATCGGTGATGATCCATGGTGCTATCAAAGCTAAAATAAGTAATAAAGTGGCAAAACCAACAAGTCGATTTCTCATTCTATTTTGATTATTTGAAGCGTTATTTTTGTCTTTCGTCATGATTAATTTCACTTAATTCATATTGCTCTAAAACTTCAGCTACCGTATGAAATGAACCACATACGACGATAATATCACTATCTTTGGCATCTTGCATTGCTTTTTGATAAGCATCCGCCACATGATCAAATGTTAAAACAGTGGTTTCTTCTTTATCAAGCAAGTATTGCTTTAATACTTCAGCTTTGCAACCTCGCTCACCATAGAGTGTCGCGCAATACCATACATCGCCTTGTAAAATGGATAATGTACTTTTTATATCTTTATCTTTCAACATGCCAATAACAAATCTTATTTTACCTGTTTTGGATTGTTTAGCTTTTAATTGAGCTAATTGTTTAATTAAATAAGTTGCAGCATGTGGGTTATGAGCAACATCAATAATAACCAATGGTGAATATTGTAGCGTCTGAAATCTGCCAACTAAGCTTGCTTGTTTTAATCCTTTAACGATATCGTCTTGGGTAATATTTAAAGAAGAATAACTTAATGCTGCAATTGCTGTCGCAGCATTAGCTAACGGAACATTGGCTATCGGTAAATGATGATAATTTGCCAAGGGGGATTCAAAAGACCATTGATTATCATTAATTTGTTGATAAGACCAATCGCTATTTACCGTATAGATAGGACAGTTAACTGATTCTGCCACCAATGGAATGGTGACAGGAACATTTTGCTCACCAACAACAGCAATGCTTTTCGATTTAAAAATACCGGCTTTTTCACGCCCAATACTTTCTCGAGTATTTCCAAGATAATCTACATGATCAATGTCTATTGTTGTGATAACAGCAATATCTGCATCAACAATGTTGGTTGCATCCAGTCGTCCACCTAACCCAACTTCCAACACAACTACATCTAATTTTGCTTTTTTAAACTGATAAAGTGCTGCAAGTGTTGCATATTCAAAATAAGTTAAAGAAATATCACCACGAACTTTTTCAATTTCTACAAATGCGTTAACCGTTTCTTGGGCTGTTGACTCTTGATTATTAATTCTTACCCGCTCTGTGAAACGTAATAAATGAGGAGAGCTATATACGCCAACTTTTCGTTTTGAAGCGAGTAAAATCATTTCCAATGTTCGGCAAGTTGTACCTTTGCCATTAGTTCCTGCAACCGTAATAACATAGGGAGCGGGTTGCAAAATATTTAAACGCTGAGCAATGATTTTTACTCGCTCTAATTCCATATCAATAGTAGTAGGATGCAGTTGCTCTAAATAACAAAGCCATGTCTTTAAGTCAGACATGGCATTAGGTTTTTCATTTTGCATGATCAATTAAACTGTCTCATCAATTGTCATTTCATCGTTATTCACATCATTAAATGGATCGGGAAGTTTCATTAATTTTGCAATTAGGCTGGCAATTTTAGGTCTCATTTCTTTACGATGAATGATCATATCAATTGCGCCTTTTTCCAGTAAAAACTCACTTCGTTGGAATCCTTCTGGTAAAGTTTCCCGTACAGTTTGTTGAATAACGCGTGGGCCTGCAAAACCAATTAATGCTTTGGGTTCGGCAATGTTAATATCACCTAGCATCGCTAAACTAGCTGAAACCCCACCCATAGTCGGATCGGTCATGACAGAAATATAAGGTAAACCTTCATCTTGCATTTTAGCAAGTATTGCACTGGTTTTAGCCATTTGCATCAATGAATAAAGTGCTTCTTGCATTCTTGCACCGCCACTTGTTGAAAAACAAATTAACGGGCATTTATCGGCTATCGCTTGTTCAGCAGCACGGGTAAATAAAGCCCCAACAACTGATGACATAGATCCACCAATGAAAGCGAATTCAAAACAGGCAACCACAACAGGAATACCAAGTAATGTTCCTTTCATGACAACCATAGCTTCTTTTTCGCGTGTCTCTTTTTGAGCCGCAGTTAAACGGTCTTTGTATTTTTTAGTATCTTTGAATTTTAAAATATCTTTTGGCGCAAGATCAGTTCCAATTTCTACATCTGAATCCTCATCTAAAAAATGGTATAACCTGACGCGCGCAGGGATATGCATATGGTGATCACACTTAGGACAAACCTCTAAATTACGATCTAATTCAGCTTGGTAAATGACTTGTTCACAGTTACTGCATTTTGTCCAAACGCCACCGGGTATATTCGCTTTTTTATGATCTGATGATATATTATTTTTACTTAAAATCTTTTCAATCCAGCTCATTATGATTCTCTCATTGTGCTATACTCTAGAAAATATCGGGCTATTGTATAATACTTTGTGCTAATTCTTAATAGTTGTTTTAAATTTATCTTATTTGTTAACCATGTTTGTAAAAAATATTCTTTTACCAAACAATCGTATTTTTTCATTTTAACGCTGATTTTAATATCCAACCAACTGAATATTTTAGATTAAATTATTGCATTTAGTCATAAAGACAGCCTCTACTTCAATTAAGCGGTATGCTTACAATAATTCGGTTTATTCATAAAATTTTGAAAAAATCATTTAATCAATTCGTTTAATGAAATGCCTGATTTTAAACCCCATTGCAATCAATGATGCAAAATAGATAACGATACCTACCGTGACCAATAACAATAAACGACTTATTCGCATTAACATTGAACCCGTTGACCAATCTGGTAATAATTTCGAACCAAACCATAATACTAATGACATTAACAGTACCGCTATCACAATTTTAATTAAAAATTTACACCAACCTGGCTGTGGTTGATAAAGTTCCTTTTTACGTAATTGCCAAAATAATAATCCAGCATTAAAACATGCTGCCAGCCCAATTGATAACGAAAGACCAGCATGTTGTAGTGGACCAATAAAAACCATATTCATTAGTTGCGTTAAAATTAATGTGACAATCGCAATTTTGACAGGTGTCTTAATATCTTGTCTGGAATAGAAAGCGGGTGCCAAAACTTTGATTAGAATAAGTCCAAGTAAACCGATAGAATAAGCTATTAAAGCACGTTGTGTCATTAATGTGTCATTTATTGTAAATTGTCCATATTCAAAGAGTGTTGAGATAAGTGGACGAGAAATTACACCTAATGCGACTGTGCTTGGCAAAGCCAATAAAAAACAGAGACGTAATCCCCAATCTAATAATTCCGAATATTGTTTATGATCACCATTTGAAAAGCTTTTAGCTAATGACGGCAATAAAATGGTACCCAATGCAACACCCAGTACGCCAGCTGGGAACTCCATTAATCGGTCAGCATAATACATCCATGAAACCGATCCCGAAATTAAGAAAGAAGCAAAAATCGTATTAATGATTAGAGATATTTGCCCAACGGATACCCCTAAAATTGCAGGCCCCATTTGTTTCAACACTCGCCATACACCACTATCTTTTAAATTGATACGAGGTAGCACTAGCATACCTATCTTTTTTAAAGTCGGAAGTTGATAAAGCAATTGTAAAATGCCGCCGACTACGACAGATACCGCTAATGCCAGCACCGGTGGATTAAAATAAGGCGTTAAAAATAGCGTAAATACAATCATGCTAATATTAAGCAATGTCGGTACGAAAGCAGGAACCGAAAAGCGATTCCACGTATTAAGTACGGCACCAACTAATGAAGCAAGTGAAATAAAAAAGATATAGGGGAAAGTGATGCGAAGCATGATGGTTGCAAGTTCAAATTTGTCGATAGATTCTTGCATAAAACCTGGCGCTGTCAGCATAATGATAAAAGGTGCAGTCATTACCCCAATTAACGTAACGATAGCCAATACTAATGTTAATAGACCGGCAACATACGCAATAAAAGTCCGTGTTGCCTCGATCCCTTGTTGATTTTTGTATTCAGCCAAAATGGGGACAAATGCTTGTGAAAAAGCCCCTTCAGCAAATATTCGTCTCAATAAATTAGGAAGTTTAAAAGCCACAAAAAACGCATCGGTAGCCATTCCTGCACCAAAAAAACGTGCAATTATTGCATCTCGAACAAAGCCTAAAACTCGAGATACCATTGTCATTGAACTTACAGTGGCTAAAGATTTTAATAAATTCATAGATAAGATAGGAGCCAAAAAACAAATGATAGGCATAGTCTACAAATTATTCATTTATTTCACCATGCTTTTTTATAAATAATAATGTTTATGAATTGAAATATTGTTACTATTCAAACAATAAGCGGATTGAAATACTAATCAGACAAATATTATCATCAATTATTCAATATAGGATTTTTATTTCATTCCGCTTTTATTTCTTCATTGGTTATAATTTATAACTTGCAGTTAACAATACAGCTCTAGGCGTGCCAGGCATACTACTTGAACGCCAATATTCTTTTCCTAATAAATTTGTTACTGCAAAAGTCATTTCAAAAGAAGAAGATTGATACCCTATTGCAGCATTCCATACAACATACCCAGGACGTTTAAATTGATTTTTATCATCATTAAACATTGATCCCTTATAATTAACCTCAACTTCAGTAAACCAATTGTCGTAAGGCAAATAACGTATATCTAAGTAACCGCTATGCTTAGATGTATTGGGCAAATATTTTCCTTGATTAACTGGCATTTTTTTATCTTTATGAACTTTAGCTTGCTGATAACCAATACCGCTGTTAATGTACCATTTTGGTGTTAATTGTCCGATGATACTTAGCTCGATACCTTGACTACGGTCACTGCCTTTTACCTGCCAATTATAAGGATCGTTCACCGCATCGGGTTGATAACGAACGTTGTATAATTCAAGATTATAAAGTGCAATTTGAGAAGATAATTTATCATTTAACCAATCACTTTTTACGCCTATTTCATATTGCCTTGAATATTGTGGTTTATTATCGTAAACCGTTTTCGAGTCTGTTGAAATGGTAATCAGTCCTCGTCCACCATAAGGTGCAAAATTTTTACTATAGGAAGCATAAAAACTTTGCGATTCGATAGGTTGCCAAATTAAACCGATTCGAGGGCTTAACGAGTGACCATTATATGAACGGCTTTGATGTTTAATTTTATCATCTGATGCAAATTCGTAATTGTCATAGCGTAAGCCCATCAACAATTTCCATTGTGATGTAAAACTCATTAAATCTTGCCAATAAATCCCTTTTGAAGTCGCTTTATGATTCGTTTTAGTATTTAGCTTATTGTAATGTGGTTTTTTAGAATTCCAGTGTGGATGGTAAGGCTCAACGACTTCAGGGTAAACACTCGTTAATGCTAATCTAGGTTGACGTTTTTCTATATTATATTCAATGCCGACTAACATATCATGACCGATACTTGCTGTAGTAAATTTGCCTATTACATCGAGTGTATTACTATAGGTTTTATTATCAGTTTCTTGCCAAGCTCGTCGAAATTGTAGTTTCCCTGCATAGTTACACGTTTTTCCACTATTTGTTTTGCCATATAAATGGCAATAATCACCACCATAAATATGGTCAAAATTTTGACTCGCTTGACGATAAAGGTTAGTTAATTTTAGTGACCAATCATCATTAATTTCAAAACCTATCACCGAACGTAATGATTTAAAATTATCTTTTACGTAATCATCAGGATGCGCATAAGTTGTTTTAATTGAAACCCCTTTTGGTAAATTATAGTAAGCTGGTCCTCGGTCTGGTTTACGCCATAAGTGATCATGAGTATATTGTACTAACCAATTAAACCCGTCTAAATTATCATAGAGTATACTTGGCGATACCATGGTGTCTCTTTGTTTAATTCTTTTGCGAAAACTTTTTTCTGATTGGTGATCAACTGTCATTCGGATCGCTAGTTTCTCATCGACAACATGATTAATATCGACCATACCGCCATATTTATCCCATGAACCACTACGTAAGCTTAAAACAGTAGGTGAATCAAAATTAGCTTGTTTACTAATCATGTTTATCATTCCCCCACCAGAACCACGACCATAGAGTACCGAAGCGGGACCTTTTAATATTTCCACGCGTTCAATATTGGCTGTACTTTGCCTAACTTGCCCACTTGCACGGACACCATCCCGATAAATATCGCCAGAACTTGCGGAAAAACCGCGTATTTTTATGCCTTCATCCCGCATATCATAAGTAGTATCAACACCGGGTAATTTATTGACGATTACACTTAAATCATTTTGTCCAAAAATTTTTTCTTGATCAATGTTAACGGAATTAATGGATTGGGGTATATCTTTAATATCAAATGGCATTTTTGTCGCGGTTGATGATTTTTTTATTCGCTGGTCATTGATATCGGTAATGTTGGCAACAACCTTCATTGTTTCGATGTTTGCAACATCGTCTATTTTATCTTGAGCGCTAACAAAGGGTGCTGTACTTATTAGCCCCAAAATAGCGAATTGATGACTTAATTTCATTGTTTTTCCTATCTTTTATCGTTTTATTATAATTTGTTTCAGTTGGCTAAAGTTAAAGCAACAATAAATATGATAATGATTATTATTTACATTTACAACTTATTTTCTGTTTTATAAAAATATTGCGACAAAAAATATTAAAATCTAACTGAAATTAAGCGTTATTCAATGGTTGTTTAAATGGATTGCGGTTTGAGTATAATTAATTAAAAGGAGGTCTCTGTATTTACCCCATCCTATAGATAGGCTGTAAAATAGATTGCTTTAAAATCGAGAAAATTTAACAAATGAACATAATTTTTTAACCCTTTTGTTGTGTTAACCCATCTTTTAAGCTTAACAGAATAATGGTTTAATATTATTTCCGATAAATATGATCACTAAAATTTGTTAAATTCAATTGATTTCTAATTTGATTTTGAAGGAGAGAAAGTGGTGGGTCGTGAGCGATTCGAACGCTCGACAAACGGATTAAAAGTCCGCTGCTCTACCGACTGAGCTAACAACCCATTATGAAGAGACGCTTTGCACCTTTTTTGCTATAGGTACAAGCAATTTCGGGTTGCTATATTACTTATAATTATGAGGTAATGCAACCCTTTTCTGAAAGCTTTTTTTCAAAAGCTGGTTTTTCATACGTTTTGACTAAAGTGAAGCGAGTTTCTTTTTGGCAAGGTTCACCGCATTTTTATCTTTAGGGTATTTATTGACTACTTGTTGAAAAACAGCTTTAGCATTCTTATTATCTCCTTTTTCAAGTAAAATCAAGCCTACTTTATAAAGACTATCTGGTGCTTTCGCTGAGTTTGCAAAATCTTTCACTACCGTTGCATAATGAAACGTCGCATCATCTTTTTTACCTTGCTTATAATAAACTTGACCAAGCCAATAATTCACATTAGCACGATATATCGATTTTGGGTAAGTTTCTAAAAACTTTTTAAAAGCTAAAATGAGTTCATTACTTTGATTAGCATCACTAATAAATTGCATAATAAAATTATAATCGGTTTTATCATTTCCTGTGGTTGTCCAATTTATTAAATTTGATGAAGTTGCACTCGATTCAGTTTGGGTAGTTTGTGATGCTGATTGATTAGATGAGTTGTTAGTTTGATTTGATGAGAATTCGGTACCATTGGTCATCTGTTGTAAAATCATTTTTTGACGTTCAATAGTCTGATTTAGTTGATATTTGGTATCTTCCAATTGACCACGTAAGGTATCAACATCCGATTGTAAATCACTAATCTTTTGCTGACTCTCAATCAATAACTGTCCTTGTGCTTGTATCATTCTTTCTAATTCAGCATTACTTGCTGCATAACCGTAACCGGTAAACAAAAGCAATATGAGTGATGTAATTATTTTTTTATGCATAAATGAAAACTCAATATGAAAAATTAACGGCTGAACCTTCAGCCGTTATGAAATATAATTAATATACAACAACCGCTCGACGATTTTTAGCGTACGCAGCTTCATCATGACCTAATACGGCAGGTTGCATTTTACCAAATGATCTTATCAGCATTTGACTAGAAGAGACACCATTCGCTTGTAGATAAGAAGCAACAGCTACAGCACGGCGTTCACCAAGTGCGATATTATATTCTGGTGTTCCTCGTTCATCAGCATGCCCTTGAATCACAACTTTCATTGAGGTATGAGCACGTAAGAAACCTGCATGAACATCTAACATGCGATTATATTCAGGTTTAACATTATATTTATCAAAATCGAAATAGACAGTATTCATTTCTTGTTGTTGTAATCTTGCAAGCAAAGCACGATCTTCTCTTGTTAAAGTATCGCTAAAATTACCATTCGCGTCGGTACCATTTTTAGAAGAACATGCTGTCAAAGCAATTAATGGTAAAGCTATAGCTGCTACCTTAAGATATTTAGAGAATTGCATTGTAATAACTCCTTTGTGTTTTTAAATAAATTAATATTTATTTTTAGCCGATCCAACTGATTTCAAATATCGTTTGTTACCAGTTTGGAAATAAAGTTGATATATTATATTTCTTAACTCTTCAGTATAAATTGAATATTTATCATTTTAATTTATCAAGTTCGACAGTAATTTATAAATAAGGTGACCAAGATGGAAATTTCACTTGTCCATCTGATACGGGTAATTCAGCTTTAAAAAAGCCATCAGTCGAAACAAGATTCAAAATCGATCCTAATCCTTTCGTCGAACTGTAAATAATCATGGTACCATTTGGCGCAATACTTGGAGTCTCATCCAAAAATGTATCAGTCAATCTTTGGTAGGTTTTGGTTGCCATATCATATTTCGTGATGTGTTGTTCACCATTGTTGGTTGAAATCATTGCAATAAACGATCCATCTGGAGAAACACGAGCATTCTGATTTTGAGTATTATCCCATGTTAATCTTTGAGGTGTACCACCATTTATATTGATACTGTAAAGTTGTGGACGTCCAGCTTGATCTGACGTATAAACAATTGTTTGGCTATCTGGCATCCAAGAAGGTTCAGTATTATTACTTCGACCGGTTGTAATTTGAGTGATTTGTTTAGAATTTAAATCTTTAATATAAATATTTAAGTTACCATCTTTAGAAAGTGCAAATGCCAACTTTGTACCATCAGGTGAAAATGCGGGAGCACCATTATGTCGAGGGAAAGAAGCAACGGTTTCAATGGCGCCGTTTTCTAAATTTTTCATGACCAATGCAGAATTTCCACTTTCGAAAGTAACAAACGCTAATTTTTTACCATCCGGAGACCAAGTTGGTGACATAAGTGGGGCTTTAGAACGATGAACGGTTACTTGATCATAACCATCATAGTCAGACACTCTTAATTCATGCGTGTACGGCCCTCTGTTCGTCTCTACAACATAAGCGATGCGTGTTCTAAAGGCCCCTTTAATTCCAGTAAGTGATTCGAATATCTCATCACTTGCCGAATGTGCGGCCAAACGCACCCAACGTTGACTTATTGTAAATTGGTTTTCAGCCAAAATAGCACCCGGTTTATCAACGGTGTCGATTAATTGATAAGTAATGTGGTATTTCCCTGAAGCATCAGGTTGAATTGAACCGACGACAACAGCTGAAACGCCAAGATTTTTCCATACAGCAGAATTAACTTCAGATGCGGTTGTCGGTTTTTGTGGCATATTTTCGATGTCGATTGGATTAAATTTACCGCTATTGCGTAAGTCAGATGCAATAATATTTTCAATTATTTGGGGTGGTTCTCCCGATCCTGTCCATTTAAATGGTGAAACAGCAATAGGCTTTGCGGTACTGACACCTTCAGTAATATTTATTTGAATCCCTGTATTATCTGCCCAACTATTACTGATTAAAGCAAATAAAAATATAGAACAAATTATCAAAAAGCGAGAGGCGTATTTGATCATCTTAAATTCCTTAAATTAAACATAAATAACTACGTTAGATTCACTATATATTAGTAGTTGGAGAAAAGTAATAAAAATTAAAACATACGATTATTATCACTTAAAAATGGCAATTTTTATATTTCAACAATTTCTACATACTTTTTCATTAAGAAAGATAGCTGATATTAAATAACAAGTCTATAGTATATGGAATAAAAAGGTTAATATAATTTTAACGCTTTTTTTGTTAAAAAGATTGGTTATGCTAATTTAACTTTTGAGTTATCAAAAAAAGAAAAATAATTGTTTTAAAATTAAAAATTTTCAAACTGTCTGAAAAGATGTTTTAGCCTAGTGTGTTTATTAACATATTTATCGTTTTGAAAAAAAATAAGTATCCATTTGTTTTTTACTATTTTTGACAATTATCACAAAAAAAAGTATTCCGCTGACCTATTTTTTGCGATTTTATTATAGTTTTGCAATTATGGCATTCTTGACCTTCTCGCCCATATACTTGTAATTTTTGAGCAAAATAACCAGGCTTTCCATTAGATTGAAGAAAGTCTTTTAGTGTCGTTCCACCTTGTTTAATCGATTTAGTCAGTACTTGCTTGATCGCTGAAACTAATCTTTCAAACTCGACTAATTGTAATGAATTCACTTTTCGATTGGGATTAATTTTTGCCATATGCAACGATTCCGATGCATAGATATTTCCTACACCAACAACAATATGATTATCCATAATCCAACTTTTAATTGGTATTTGACGATTTTTCGCTTGCGCCAACAGATACTCTGCTGAAAACGCATCACTCAAAGGCTCAGGCCCTAAATGGTTTAATTGAGAAACCTCTTCAAGCGAATTAGCCCAGAGCCATGAACCAAAACGTCTTGGATCAGTATAACGCAATACAACACCATTTTCTAAAACCAAGTCTATATGATCATGCTTTGCTACTTCCTGTTGTTCATCAAGTAAAATACGCAAACTACCTGACATTCCCAAATGAATGATAATCCAATTATGTGCTAGCTGTATCAACAAATATTTTGCACGTCTTTTGACATCCAAAATGACTTCTCCATGAGAACGATGAATGAGTTCATCAACAGGCCAACGTAAATTTGGTTGCCTAACTACTATTTGCTTTATAGTTTGCCCTTTTAAATAAGGCAAAATACCTAGGCGACTTGTTTCCACTTCGGGTAATTCAGGCATTTTATTTCACCTAATTATTTAACATTTCAGTGACCCAAGTTGGTACTTGCTGACTTGGAGTCGGTTGATTATTGTTGTTACATAAGCTTTGTGTATTGGTTGTCCAAACAGGTAATTTTCGACCACTACGATCATCACATTGCCACTGACCATTATCATCTATCGATAACATATAGATATTTTGAGGTATCGGGAGCGATAACCTTTTAGGTGGATTATTTTGTAAGTATTCACTATATATTTTTAATGCACCTGTTGCACCTGTTAATTTCATTGGCGAATGGTCATCCAACCCAATCCAAACAACAGCGACATTTTTACCATCAATTCCTGTAAACCAACTATCACGAGAATCATTACTGGTTCCGGTTTTAGCAGCTAAGTTAAATGATCCATATTTTCGTTTTAGAGACCGTGATGTCCCCGATTCCACAACTTGTTGCATAGCATAAGTTGTTAAATAGGCTGATTGCTGTGAAACAGCTTGAATCTGTTTAGGATAGTTTTGATATACCAATTCTCCCTTATCCGTTAGTACATATCTTAAAATAGATAACGGCGAACGTTGTCCATTGTTTGCAATCGTTTGGAACATTTGTGCTGTTTCTAAAGGTGTTAACTCTAAAGCACCTAATAACCGTGAAGGTAGATTCGTAATACGATCACTTGGCACACCCAATGCTTGCAGGGTATTTTTAGTCGCATCAAGACCAAGAGCCATCCCTAAGTTGACGGTTGGTACATTTAACGAAAGTGCTAAAGCATCCACTAACATGACACGATCACGAAACTTACGATCATAATTTTTCGGTTGCCAGTACGAACCATTATCAAGCTTTATTGAAAGTGGTGAATCATCCAACCACGTATTAAGTTGAAAACGATCCGGTTGCCCTAATGCTGTTAAATATGTTGAAGGCTTAGCAAGTGAACCAATTGCTCTTCGGGTTAACCATGCACGGTTGTAACCAGGATAACGAGGCTCTGCACTACCAATAATTGCACGAATTTCGCCGGTTTCTCGGCTAACAATAACCATGGCTGTTTGTAAATCTTTATTAGTTGATTTACGTAATTTTTCAATTTCATTCGTAACTGATTGTTCTGCCGCTGCTTGGGCAACAGGATCAAATGTCGTAAAAATCTTCATTCCTGAAAGGTGATCTGCTTTATCACCTAATTGCTTTCTTAATTCACTACGAACAACTTGCATAAAAGCAGGTTGTGGCGAAATAACACCACCTTTTGGTAAAACAGATAGTGGGCGCTGACTTAATAGATTATATAACTCATCATCAATAATTCCTTGTTGCTCGGTCAGCTTTAGAACAACATTTCGGCGTTCTAAAACTTGTTTAGGTTGCGTCCAAGGATTATATAACGAAGCCCCTTTTACCATTCCAACTAGAACTGCTTGCTGATCGAGCGTCAATTCATTAACAGGACGACCAAAATAGTAAAGGCTAGCAAGTGGAAAACCGTGGATCTCCTCACTCCCAGCTTGTCCAAAGTAAACTTCGTTTAAATACAACTCTAAGATACGTTCTTTACTATAACGAGCATCAAGAATCATCGCCATATAGGCTTCACGTATTTTACGGCTTAAACTACGTTCATTAGTTAAAAATAAGTTTTTTACAGTTTGTTGAGTTAACGTGCTTCCACCTTCGGTACGACCTGTGGTAAGGTTGACATAAATTGCTCGCCCAATCGAATATAAACTCACGCCATGATGATCATAAAAACGTTTATCCTCAGTAGCAACTAAAGTTTTAATCAGTGAATCAGGAAATGCTTTGAGAGGAACAAATAAACGTTGTTCTCCATTAGGTGAGTGCATCATTGTAATTAATTTTGGATCGATCTTAAGTAATCCAAAATCACGTCCTGTATCTAAATTAGTAATACGATCTATTCGATTATCATAGAACGTAATTCTAACTCGAAAAGCTTGTTCTTCACCATCAGGAAAAGTAAAAGGGCGACGATATATTTCAACAGTATCATTACTGACGATGAATTCACCGGGTCGAGTAGCTTGCGTATCCTGTTGTCGATATTGTGCACCTATTAACAACGTTACAACATCGCTTAAACTGTATTCACTTTCTGGCTCAAGATCGATAATTTGACCATAAACAGCTGCAGGTAATTCCCAAACATTACCATCTATGCGTTCTTTTATTTGTTGATCGAGATAAATACCATACATTACGGTCACAGCCACAAAAACTAAAAACAGTTTAAATAGCAATGACAAAAATCGGCGCCAAAGTGAGCGTTTTTTATTTTTATTTTTTTTTACTTTTTGAGTAGGTTTCTTTTTTGTAGATTTAGTCGAAGTATTCAAAGCTCACCTAAAATTCGTCATAAAATATATTTCGTTATCATAACACAATTTTTCAAAGATATATCTGCCTTGTTTATTTAGCACATATTTAGCTTAAAATAGTGTTTCTACAAAATTAATTATTAAATTCTAGTCGTGGTTTAATACTTTTCACTTTCGCAACAAAAGCGTTTTTAGATTTACCTGTTAAACCTTCATCTATAGGTAAATTAGCTGTTAATGGATTCACAGGTTTATTATTGATATGTAATTCGAAATGTAAATGTGGCCCTGTTGAACGTCCTGTATTGCCTGACAATCCTATTTGTTCACCTTGTTTAACCTGTTGTCCTGGTTTAACTAGTATCTTATCTAAATGCATATAAGTCGTCATATACTGACGCCCATGCCTTATAGCGATATAATTACCTGCTGATCCACTATATTTAGCGATCACAACTTCACCATTCCCCACCGATAAGACAGGTGTTCCTCGAGATACCGCAAAATCAACACCATTATGAGGCGCTATTTTTCCTGTCACAGGGTGTAAACGACGAGGATTAAATTGAGAAGAAACACGCGCTTTTTTTGCTAATGGATAACGGAAAAAACTTTGGGATAAGCTATCACCATTAATATCATAATATTTACCGTCATCGGCAAGAACAGCATAATAGTCTTTTGAGCCATTTTTGAAGCGAACCGCTAACAATTGGCTATTCGATAAACGGTCGCCATGCATCTCACGAGACAGAATAACGGAAAATTTGTCGCCAATTTGTAAGCGTTTAAAATCTAATCGCCATTGTAAAGCACGAGTAATAATACCGATTTCAGTGCTAGTTAAACCACTTTTACGGGCATCAGCAATAAAATTAGATTTTATTTCACCTTTAATAACGACTTCTTGTAAAATTCCTTCGACCGTTTCTGAATTCTCAACAAAGTCATTACCCGATTTTTCATACATTCGGATATTGTTGCTTGAGATAGTCCAGTTCAAGTTTTGTAAATTATGGTCATCGTCTGTTGTCCACATCAACTGTTGACCAATTCTTAAATTAGCAAGCTGTTTAAATTTGGACGTTAATTCATAAACATCATTTCGATTTACGTTATAGCGTAATAAAATATCATGTAAGGTATCGCCCCGAACAATGGTATATTGTACAGTATTGTCTTTTTCATCAATGATTTTATCTAAGTCATCTTTGACAATTTCATCTTCCGGTTCATCAGAGGATTCTATCACAGTAGAATTTGAATTACCGTCGACTAACTCAACCTGACCTTCTCCAATACTTACAGGCACAGAAGTATTATTCACGGTTGTTTCAACTTGAGGATTCAACGGTATATAAACCGTGCGATCCAAATTCAATGGTCGCCATAATATCGTAAAAAAGATAACAACAAGAAGAACGCCTAATATTGAAAAATAGGGAAATTTCACTTTGCTTTTTTCAATATGACGATTTTCAATCTTTCGAGCCAAAATAAACCTTAACTATTTATTATCTATCTGATTATTTATCTAAACAATCCAACAATTGCTGAGTTAATTTCATTAAAAATTGAAAATACGCATCTTTTGAAGGCATTATATCTGTCCCCAAAGGATTCAATTCTCCAATTCTGACATTTGTTCCATTAACCAATTTTTCAATAACTGCTGGGCTAAACTGAGGCTCTATAAAAACACATACTGCTTGGTGTTCTTTTAACTTTTGTTGAATAGCATAAACTTTTTGAGCGCCCGGTTGAACTGCTGGATTTATAGTAAAACTACCTAGATTTTTTAATCTAAACTGTGATTCAAAATACCCATAGGCATCATGAAATACAAAATACCCTCTATTTTGGACGTTTATTAATTTTTTTGCAATGTTTTGTTCTGTTTCAGATAATTTTATAGTGAATTCGTTTAGATTTTCGTCAATTTTTATTTTTTTATCTGGATAAAGGGTGATAAGTTTATCATGAATGGATTGCGCAATAATTTTCGCTATTTCAGGCGAAAGCCAAATATGTTCATCATATTCACCATGATGATCATGGTCTGATTGATGATGATTTATTTCTTCATGAGAATGATCATCGTGATTAGTTCGAAGCAAAGTCTTAATTGCAGGAATTTCCATTAATTCAATTTGCTTTTGTTTATCGATATTTTTCAATAAGGTTGGCATAAAGGTTTCCATATCTTCACCAACCCAAATAACTAATTCCGCTGACTTAATATTCTTTAAATCAGAAGGTTTTAATGAATAAGTATGAGGAGAAGCACCGTCCGGTAAAAGAATTTCTGCATCAGTGATGCCTGATGTAATAGCTTGAGTAATAAAACCTATTGGTTTAACCGACGATATAACCGTAGCATTAGCATAATTACTTGCGCTTTGTATTATTAATATTGGGGTTAAGATTATTAAATACTGTATAAACAGTTTAAAAGTCTTCACGATATGATTTTTCACGTTATTATCCAATGCTATAATTTATGATAGAATAAAATTTAATATTGTTATAATATAACATAACATTTAGGTGAGCAAGGGCTACCCGTTACATGACTCAATTAATTTCACTTGAAAATGTCTCCGTTGAAATCAATCATCAAAAAAT
Source organism: Gilliamella sp. B3801 (assembly GCF_026536645.1). Lineage (NCBI taxonomy): Bacteria > Pseudomonadati > Pseudomonadota > Gammaproteobacteria > Orbales > Orbaceae > Gilliamella > Gilliamella sp. B3801. The sequence goes on along the minus strand of NZ_JAFNNR010000005.1, from coordinate 3,922 downwards.
ATTAGATAATATTTCATTAGCTATTAAGCTAAATCAGATTATTACATTACTTGGGCCTAATGGTGCAGGTAAATCAACGCTGGTTAAAGTCATATTAGGATTACTACCCCACTCTTCGGGACAGATTTGTCGTTTACCGAATTTAACAATTGGTTATGTTCCGCAATCGATAAATTTAAACCCAACTCTCCCTATTACTGTAAAGCGTTTTATGCGGTTAAATAAACAATTAAAAAATGACGATATTTTAAAAACGCTTTCACTTGTTAAAGCAGAATACTTAGTCGATAAATCAATGCATCAATTGTCGGGTGGAGAATTACAGCGTGTTTTACTTGCTCAAGCTTTAGCAAAACAGCCTCAATTACTTATTCTTGATGAACCGACACAAGGCGTAGATGTTAATGGACAAATTCTTTTATATGATTTAATTGCTAATGCAAAAAAACAATTTAATTGTGGGGTATTAATGGTCTCGCATGATCTCCATTTAGTCATGGCTAAAACGGATGAAGTTATCTGTCTGAATCATCATATTTGTTGTTCGGGTACACCTGCTACTGTGTCAAATGACCCTGAATTTGTCTCCCTATTTGGTCAACACGGTGCATCACAAATCGCTGTGTATAAACATCATCACAATCACCAACATGACTTATGTAGAACATCGGCTGATCATCAACATGATAAATTAATGCATATAGAAAAGGATCATTAAAATGATTGAATTGTTATTACCTTCTTTGTTAGCTGGATTAAGCTTAACAACCATTACCGGTCCATTAGGAACGTTTGTTGTTTGGCGTAGAATGTCTTATTTTGGTGATACTTTATCTCATGCAGCTCTACTCGGTATTGCTTTTGGTTTTTTATTAAATATTAATCTATTTTATGCAGTAATTCTTGTGACACTGATTTTAGCATTAGGATTACTTTGGCTAGAATCCCAGAAACAACTTCCTATTGATACATTACTGGGTATTCTTGCTCATAGTGCGTTATCTTTAGGTTTAGTTGTAATCAGTCTAATGGGAAACATACGGATTGATTTAATGGGTTACTTATTTGGTGATCTGTTATCAATAACTTACACTGATATCTCTCAAATCGTAATTGGTGTAATATTTATCGGTTTATTATTGATATGGCGCTGGAATGATTTTCTTTTTATTACCGTTAATGAAGAATTAGCTTTCATTCAAGGTATTAATATTCGATTAACAAAATTAATTCTAACACTCCTATTAGCCTTTACTATTGGTATTGCAATGAAATTCGTGGGAGCACTGATTATCACCTCTTTACTTATTATCCCTGCAGCTACAGCTAGATACTTTTCCAAAACACCTGAAGTAATGGCTATACTTTCAATTATTATTGGAATGATATCGGTATTAAGTGGTTTATTATTTTCATTTCTCTATGACACACCGACAAGTCCATCAGTAGTTTTAAGTAATGCTGGCTTATTTTTTGTGTGTTTATTTGTATCGAAGTTTTTTACTGATAAAAATTAACTATTCAAGAAAAATGGCAATGTTAATTGGACACTACATCACAATAAACCAATATTAAGCCACTTCTCTCATTTTAACAAAGTAACATAATAAATCATTTTAACCATTAATGATTATTTTTATGTCACTTGCAATTATCTACACACGAGCATCTATTGGTATACAAGCACCATTAATAAATGTTGAAGTCCATATTAGCAATGGACTACCAGGCTTTGTATTAGTTGGTTTGCCTGAAGCAACAGTCAAAGAATCTAAAGATCGGGTACGTAGCGCTATTATTAACAGTGGTTTTACGTTTCCTGCCAAGAAAATAACTGTAAATCTATCACCTGCTGATCTTCCTAAAGAAGGAAGTCGTTTCGATCTGCCGATTGCCATTGCAATTTTAGCGGCAACGGAGCAAATTCCTGCTCAGGATTTATCGCAATATGAATTTTTAGGTGAACTGGCGCTATCTGGAAATATTCGCGCTGTGAAAGGTGCTATCCCTGCTGCGATTTCATCACAAAAAAGTCATCGCACATTAATTATTTCAACAGAAAATCAGTCTGAAATTTCTTTAATTCATCATAGCAATGCATTAATCACCAATAATTTATTTGAATTGTGTCAACATCTCAATCATGAAGTGAGTTTATCTAAAGTAAATTACCGTCTAAATGATGATGTAGAAAGTGAAACAGTTAATTTACAAGATGTCATAGGCCAAGAACATGCTAAAAGAGCTTTAGAAATTGCAGCCGCAGGTGGACATAATTTATTGCTTATTGGACCACCTGGAACAGGCAAAACTATGTTAGCCACTCGGTTAACTTCTTTATTGCCGCCATTAACCGATGATGAAGCTCTTGAGAGTGCAGCTATCACTAGTTTAGTCAGTCTAAATGGTTCAATTAAAAATTGGCGTAAACGACCTTTTAGATCGCCACATCATAGCGCGTCAACTGCAGCACTAGTTGGTGGAGGAACAATTCCAAAACCGGGGGAAATTTCACTGGCACATAATGGCGTATTATTTTTAGATGAATTACCTGAATTTAATCGTAAAGTTTTAGATGCGTTAAGAGAACCCATTGAGTCTGGTGAAATTATTATTTCAAGAGCAAATGCTAAAATACGCTTTCCAGCTAAATTCCAACTTATTGCTGCTATGAATCCAAGTCCTACCGGTCATTATCAAGGAACACACAATAGAACGACGCCTCAACAAGTCATTCGTTATTTGAACCGACTTTCTGGTCCATTTCTTGATAGATTTGATATCTCTATAGAAGTACCACTTTTACCAAAAGGTTCACTAAGTCAGAAAAAAGCATCTGCTGAATCAACAGTATCTATTAAGCAAAGAGTTTTACAGGCAAGAAATACACAATTTGATAGGAATAAAAAATTAAATAGTCAATTAGAAGCAAGTGAAATTGAACACTATTGCCAATTATCTGACGATAATAATGAATATTTAGAACAAGCCTTAATCAAGTTAGGACTTTCAGCTAGAGCTTGGCATCGAATATTGAAAGTATCTAGGACAATTGCGGATTTAGAAGGTTCAAAGAACATAGAACGAAAACATATTTCAGAAGCTTTAAGTTATCGTTCTATGGATAGACTGTTAATTCAATTACACAAAAATATTGGTTAACAGAATCAGTCATCATTATCGACAAAATCATCGTTTACATCAATTTGCGGTTTTCCACCCGATAATGTATGAAAACGTTTTGGTTTATTAATACGAGAAAGGTATTTAAGCCAAACTTTTTCAAAATCGGTTGCAGGCTCTTTTTTACCTTTACAAACTGCAACAAATGATTTTTCTTCTGCTGTTGTCGGTTTTTTTGTTTCTGCATCAAGATCTTTAAATGCACAACCATGCTTTTCTAAAATTTGTGCTTCTTTAATAGTAAAATCGCCATGACGAGAAAATCCTCGTGGATAATTTTTATTATCAAAAAAACGTTGTTGACTTACAAAACTTTCAGCCATTTTTTTTCCTCTGGATTGTAAAAGTAGTTGGGCGGAAATTATAATTAACTAAGTAAATCTGTAAATAAATTTTTTTTATTTATATAGATAAAAATAATCAAACGACTAAAATTAAGACAAATTCATGATTTTTTGTGGCAGGGGCGGAGAGTCTCGAACTCCCAACACCCGGTTTTGGAGACCGGTGCTCTACCAATTGAACTACGCCCCTAAATAAGGTGGCGGAACGGACGGGGCTCGAACCCGCGACCCCCTGCGTGACAGGCAGGTATTCTAACCAACTGAACTACCGCTCCACCGTATTTGGTATGATTACATAGTATAACTTAAAATTTAAAAGTCTGGCGGCACCCTACTCTCACATGGGTAATACCCACACTACCATCGGCACTACGGCGTTTCACTTCTGAGTTCGG
>NZ_JAFNNR010000032.1:0-549 GCF_026536645.1 Gilliamella sp. B3801 | reverse complement strand
CATTCGGCTTTAAAAGTGAGAATGTGTTAAAAGGGACTATTTATAAAGACTACTCAGGACAAGGAACGCATCAGACTTATCACACCGCTACCTTATCAGGGGTGAACGTTGTGGCGACAAACAGCCATGGCTTAACCTTAACGGTCGACAGTGACAGTAAGGGTGAATATGAAATTGCGAATATAGGTGAAGGCCGCTGGACGATAAGTGTAGAAGCACCGGCAAATTCAGGTTATGACTTCAGTTATGTGGCACAGAAAGTGGGCGGCGCGATTACATCCATTACCGGTAATGGTGTTGTTGTCGATATCGCCTCCCCATCCTCGTCGTCCACCAAAATCACCACGGTTGATTTCGGTCTGAAAGGACAGGCGAGCATTGAAGGTCAGGTCGTGATAGACGTGATTGCGGAAGATGGCGCGGTGATAAATGCACAGGATATCGGAATTGATACGTTATTTACGGATTACACGGTAGGATTATATGTAGATAATAATCTGGTGAAAGAGGTTAAAGCGGTCAGTACGGGTAGTGCAGAGCACGAGTTAG